>JAPKYC010000256.1 GCA_026394505.1 Methanothrix sp. | reverse complement strand
GACGATTTCCCACGACGGATGTACTGGTTCAACCCTTCTCGTTCTTCCTCTTTCAGTCTCACACAGAATATTGTTTTTCTTGCCACAATCTATATTCTGGTCCTTTTATAAGATTTAAAACTTGCGTTATGGTGCACTAGTTTTTCTTAAATTCGCATTTGTCTTGATATTCGTTGTTGATTTGGCAATTACACTTCCGCCCATAATTATGAAGCTGATATCAATAAAAATTGACCATGATACGCGCAATATATTGCTTATCTTACAATTCGGCTTTCTGTGCGTAAATGCTCTGCTTTTGTCTGTCGTTCTCTGGATTTTTGGGGTCAGTCGCGAAGTTCTCGATGCTTCTTCTTTGTTCCAAGGAATCATGATTCTTTTGTTGGTTCTTACATTTTTATTTCCTTACCTATCCGGATGGCAGCGTGAGAAAAAATGGCGTGAATTACTGCTAACGACGCGACATGATTGGATCGAAGAGCTATTGGATATCTTTGAGTTTCCAACTCCATCGCTATATGATTCAAGACTGCAAATGCTTTCTCATAAAATTGAAGATAACATGGATATTTGCGAAAGCAATCAAATAATAAAAAGTTACAGTATATACGAACAGGATAAAAAAGCAAAGCGTTATAGAAATATTTATGAGGGGGCGATTAGGCGAAATGATCCCTGCACCAGTTATAACGATTTCCTGAATAAATTCCAAGAAAATATTCGGGAATGTTCAATACAACTAAAGGCACTAAAGGATGATCAAGCCGAGCTTATAAAACTGGGACGCACTTACGCTGATGTATATCGCAAGAGAAAGGACGAAATTGCCAAGATGATGGAAACGGAACGAAACTCCAAGCCTCTACTATGGATTGGCTTGACCTCAGTTCTTACTACAATTTTAGCCGCTTTATTGACCCAAATTGGGGATTTGCTGGCGCCAAATATGATTCGTTTAATCCCATTGGCAGGAAGTCCGGCTACTTGATAGGGGGCAATTATATATCGCTTTGAAGCAGCGAATCCATATTATGCCCATGAAGGTGTCAACTCTGCGGCTAAAGGCTTGCAGTCCCCATTCCCGATAGAACGGGCCCGTCCGAATGGTAATCGCGTATGGTCCCTGCATCTGATGGAAAACGGAGGCTGCGAGAGACACATTTCGCGATGCACGAATTGTCTCTATCATTATCAACCGCTAGTAACATTAGTCGGAGTTGAAAAAATCGGGTTTGATGCCTTGCATGAAAGATACGGATGAGCTGGAGAGGCTGGAGAAGATCTGCCGCGCATGATCCTGCAACCCTTTGATCCCTGGAAGAGCCCGCTATGCACCTGCCCGGCCAAGATGAGCCTCAACCCCTACACGGGATGTCCGCATGGCTGCCTTTACTGCTATGCTTCATCCTACATCCCCCGTTTTGCAGAGTGCCGTCCCAAAGTCGATCTCCTAAGACGCCTGGCCAGGGAAGCGGCCAAGGTCGAGCCCGGCACCCTGGTGGCCATGTCTAATAGCTCCGATCCCTATCCACCCCTGGAAAAAGATCTGAGGCTCAGCCGGGGCTGTTTGCAGATCTTAAAAGAGCGCGGTCTTTGTGTCCAGGTGGTGACCAAGTCGCATCTGGTGGCCCAGGATGTTGAGCTACTGGCTGACATGAGAACCTGCGTGGCCATAACCGTCACTACGCTGCAGGACTCAATCTGCCGCAGGCTGGAGCCGGGAGCGCCGCTGCCGGCAAAGCGCCTTGCTGCCATGGCAAAGCTGGCGGAAAATGGTGTGGCCGTCTCGGCCAGAATCGATCCCATCATCCCCGGCATTAACGATGAGGAGATCGATGAATTAGTGGTGGCCGTCTCAAGAGCCGGAGCCGGGCACATAACCTCATCGACTTTTAAGGCCCGGCCAGGAAGCATGAATAAGATCATCTCCGCCTTTCCGCAAGAGGGAGCGACTTTAGAGAGCCTGTTTGCCAGAGGCGGCAAAGTTGCCGGAAGCTGCTACCTTCCGGCAGAGACAGGGCGCGATCTGATGCAGAGGGTGAAAGAGTGTGCACAGCGAGAGGGCGTGACGTTCTCCTCTTGCCGGGAAGGACTGGCAGCAGTCCCGGGAATAAACTGCGATGGGTCGCATTTATTGTCTGCCATGCATAAATGCGATGCCGTCCCTTAATTGTGGTCTTGGTCCATGAAAGTCTATTTATATGAAGAATAACTAGACTTGACGATAATTCTTCTCAAAGGGGAGGATGTTCAAGCTACAGTCATAAATGCTATGCGCTAAAGGAATAGGAGGTATTCAATATGAGGAAAGTTTTGGCTATCACTGTGGCCCTCATGATAGCAGCCATCGTCTTAATGCCTGCTTTGGGGTACACTAATCAAGCTGTAGGAGATCAGTCTTACAGTGCAAAATCAGGAAATCAAGTCGAACACAGCTTCAAAACATTAAATGTTCCCGCCCATAACCTGACTCCGGATATGGTGGCAAACAAGTATTCTTTCAAATCCGCCGCTGTTCAGAGTACCAGGATGCCTTACTCGTTCCAGCAGGGAACCGCCACACCCTACTCCCTCAAGCTGGATGGTGTCGAGAACGCGGTTGCACAGGGCATGAAGACCAAGAAGCCGGTCGCAATGTTGGGCAGCATGAATAAGGTGGTTGAGACAGTGGCCGCTCCGGTGAATGAGACGGTGGCCGCTCCGGTGAATGAGACAGTGGCCGCTCCGGTGGTTGAGACAGTGGCCGCTCCGGTGAATGAGACCAAATTCACTATCGAAGGGATGGTCGCAGATATTAATCAAACCGGCCTCGCTGGCTGGACCATGAACCTGGAACAGGCAGGAACCGTTATCAATAACTCTACCACAGCCGCGGACGGCAAGTTCGCCTTCGCGGACCTGGCTGCTGGTGAGTACAATGTTTCCGAGGTCCTCATGGAGGGCTGGAGCATAATCTCCCCCGCGGAGGGTAAATCTGCAGTGACAATCGTCGATGCAAACGTGACCAACCTGGTATTCGCCAATCAGCTAAACGCAATCTAAAAAATCATGACCCTGGATCTCCAGGGCCCCTCTTTTCGTTTTTCTCTCGTGCCACCTCAACCAATAATCTTTCATAGGTAGAAGGGCAAATGGTAATGATAGGTTGGGGGATATTTGTGAAAGCTAGAGCATTATGGATGCTAACAGGCCTCTTTGCGCTGATATTGGCAGCGCCGGGCTATGCCTCAGGATTTTACGGTTCCGGCCCCTGCGAGGCGAGAAACGCATTAGAAGCCTATTGCGTGAATCATGGCGGATGTCCCAAAGACGGATACTGCCATTTCCCGGACGGCAGCTTCTGTGAGCTTCGCTCCTATTACAACGGCACCTGCCCGGGACGAGAATACTACGAACAGGCCATGTGGATGACGGAGGCCTACAACTTCCTTTACGGTATGTACCCGTATAATTACCCCTATTACTATCGTCCAACCTATGCACCGGGATATGGCATGTAGTAATAGTGGGGATGAATTCAGCCGGAAAAGGCAAGATACCTCTCCGGCCATTTTTAATTAAACGAGGATGTCCTGCTTGAATTTCTCGAAGCCGATCTCCTCTATGAACTCGCCCAGGCGCTGCTTTTTAGCGTGGTCCTTGTAGTAGTTGATTATCTTATCGATGAGCAAAAAGACCTCTTCATCGGAAAGATTCTCGGCCAGCATCACTCCCAGTCGAGGCTTGACACCGCTGCTTCCTCCTACCAGAAGCTTCCATCCCTTGGACATTCCGATCAAGCCGATATCTTTTACGGCCGGCTCGGCGCAGGAGTTTGCGCATCCGGATACGCCAATCTTGAACTTCCAGGGAAGCTGCATGCCATGATACAGCCCATCCAGCTTCAAGCCCACGCCCACGGAATCCTGCTGTCCGCGCTTGCAGAAGGTGGTTCCGGGACAGATCTTGATGCTTCGAACGCATAGACCAATGGCCGCGCCTGGCTTCATTCCCAGATCCTTCCAGGCATCATCGATGTCTTTGGGATCTATTCCCACGATGGCGATTCTCTGTGCCGAGGTGATCTTGAGAACTTTGGCGTTGTACTTCTCAGCCACATCGGCGATCCGGCGCAGGCCGGCCGGATCTATTATGCCGCCTGGGATATGCGGTGCTATGGCATAGGTCTCTTTGTCCCTCTGCACAATCGCGCCCTTTTCCAGAATATCTTTGGACATTTCTAGTTTACCAATCCCATGGCAACGGTTCTTCCCAGCAGGAAGCATTTTTCAATGTCCTCTTTGCTTGGAACCTGAACGGCTGTGGTTCCCGGCTCAATCACCAACATGCCGAAGGACTTCATTCGAGCAATGATGGTAGGAACGCCCTCTCCGCTCCAGCCGTGCGAACCGAAGGCCACTCCCACCTTTCCCTTCAGATCAAGCTTGGCTAGCTCCTTCAGGAAAGGATCCATGACCTTATTGAGCTTGTAGTTGTAAGTTGAGCCGCCTAAAGCTATGGCTGCGGCATCTAATACATCATCGGGCGAGGCATCATAGGCGTTTTTGATAACCACCTCGATGCCTGGAATGGTCATGGCACCATTAGCAATGGCCTCTGCCATCGTTTTGGTCCTTCCCATACCACTGGCATAGATTATCGCCATTTTGGGCATACGAACTCCTCCCCAGCAATCTTGACTGCATTTTATAACTAATTTATGGTACGATTAACCGGAGTAGAATCAAAACAAATCGAATTGAAGCATCGAACAAGAAGAGAATATACGTCTCGAGATTTGCTGATGAGGAGCCGATTTAAGTCCGTTCGCGGCTTAATTCCCCATCAGCATTGCTCTGTAGACATCATGCGTTTGCCTTTGCCTGCGAGGCAGCCCCACTGGGCCTGCTCTTGCGGTGCCTTATGACATGGCGCGAGCGTCTTCCTGCGACCTCTTCGCTTTTTACCCACTCACCCGTCCCGTCGTCCTTCTCGTACTGCTCTTTCACGGCCGA
>JAPKYC010000001.1 GCA_026394505.1 Methanothrix sp. | reverse complement strand
TCTGGCCAGCACGCTGGCCTTCTCGCCCGAGACGCCGTGCCGTCCGATCTGTTTCAGCTCCCCGTCTACGGTCATGATGTCCGCCACCAACATGATGTGCCTCACATCTACGGAAAGGCCCTGTTCGCGTAGCGTGTCCGTGGCCTCATTAATGATGGCATTTCGCGCCGCCTCGATGCCCAGCACCTCTCCGATCTCATTTATATTGTTGGTCTTGATGCGAGTGGGGTCCACTCCCTCAAACTGCATAACCTTCTTGATCGAAGAGCCTTCCGTGTAGAGGATGTACTCGTCCCCCTCTTTGCGGATTACGACACGTTTTAAGCCTTCCACACCCTTGAGGGAGATCCTCTTTATCTTTTCCACCAACTGGAGCAACTCGCGGTAAGAGGACTCTTCGGGAGTCATGATCAGTTGGTTCCCATTGCGGCAGACTTCCCGTTTCGTCTCCTCCTTGAGCCGAGCTGCAACCTCATCGACTGTGATCTTGCGCTGCTCCATGGCATCCGGGTTCAGTTCGATGATAACATTCATTTCCGCCAGGTCCGTGGCAATTGACCCCAGATGGAGCAGGGATGTGGACTCGATGGCCCAGGCCACCTCTCTGGCCAGGTCTCGGTCGTGGGCATAATCCTGATTAAGCTTTATGGTCATGGTGGGTGTAGAGGGAATTTTTCTCGCATCTACAATCTCGATGAGCCGCGGCAAGCCCAGGGTTACGTTGATCTCGGCCACGCCGGCATAGTGGAAGGTACGCATGGTCATCTGTGTGCCGGGTTCACCAATGGACTGCGCCGCGACCACGCCCACCGCCTCGCATGGCTCCACTTTAGAGTGCTCGTAGTCGCAAGCCACCTGGGATATGATCTCCGCCAGCTGCTCTGAGCTTACGGGCACTCCTTTCAGCCCGTCTTGCATTGCTTCCTTGATGCTCGGGGGAAGGTCAAGCCCCTCCAGCCTCTGTGTGATCTCTTTTTCTGTGAGGATCATGCCGACTCCTTCCTCAGCACACTCTTGATGATGCGCTTGACATTATCTGTACTGGCGTAGTCTCGCCTGGATGCATCGACGCCGTCTTCGCCGTACTGGAACTGGACAATCATGCCCCTCGTCTCCTTGACTGTGCCGTCGTACTTGACCTCCAGGTCCTGCAGGGCATTTACCAACCGACGCTGCAGGTAGCCGCTCTGGGATGTCCTGATGGCCGTATCCACCAGACCCTCGCGACCACCGATGGCGTGGAAGAAGAACTCCGTGGGGTTGAGGCCGTCTTTGTAACTGGACTCCACAAAGCCGTGCGCCTCTGCACCCAGGTCTCCCGGCCGGAAGTGGGACAGCGTTCTGCCGGCATAGCCACGCATGATGCGCTCGCCACGCACCGACTGCTGGCCCACACATGCCGCCATCTGGGTGAGGTTGAGCATGCTGCCGCGCGCTCCGCTCACAGCCATGACCACCCCGGAGTTGTCCAGGCCCAGGTGGCGGCCGGCGATCTTGCCTGCTGTATCCCTGGCCTTGCCCAGTGTCTGCATGATTCTCATCTCCAGGGTTTCATCCAGGGTACGACCGGGCAGGGGCTCCAGCTCGCCGGCGTTATAGGCCTCGATGAGCTGCCGGCTCTTCTCGCGAGCCGTTTTAGTGGTCTCCTCAATCTGCTCCACCGCGGCCTTGGGGATGTCCTCATCATCTATGCCAAAGGAAAAGCCGGCATGCATGATGCCTCGCAAAGCGAGGAGGGTCATCCTATCTAAAAACTCGCTCGCCACAGAGGGACTGTACTCCTTTATTATTCTGTCTGTTATCTTGCCCTTGAAGGCGCCTACGGCCTCGGCGTCGATGGTGCCTTTCAAGAGCTGGCCGTCAACAATCACCACAAAGGCATCGTTCTCGCAATCCGCTCCTTTACAGACATCGCAGTTATAGCAGAAATCGGCCTTAAAGGACAGGTCCAGGCCCCGCGGCAGGACGAGACTGAAGACCTGCTTTCCCGTCCAGTAGGGCTGGCCGTCTGCTGAGCCAGCAGGCTCGGGCAGCTCGGATATATCGAACTTCTTGAGAAGCTCCATTACACCGCGCCGGTCGATGGGCTTTCTGCCATGGGTGAGCAAAAATGAGCCGGTCACGTAGTCGTGTATGCCGCCGATGATGGGACCGCCGAATCTGGGCGAGAGAATGTTCTCCTGCACGCGCATGAGTATCTCGGCCTCGGCGCGCGCCTCCTCGGTTTGAGGTACATGCATGTTCATCTCATCCCCGTCGAAGTCTGCGTTGTAGGGAGGACAGACGGCCGGGTTGAGTCGGAAGGTCTTGTAGGGCATGACCTTGACGCGATGGGACATGATGGACATTCTATGCAGGGAGGGCTGGCGGTTGAAGAGGACGATATCGTTGTCTGCCAGCTGCCGATCGATCTTCCAGCCAATATCGATCTGCTCGGCCACCTCCTCGCAGTTCTTATCTGTGACCTTGACCCGCCTCTGATCGGGCCGGGTGACATAATTCACGCCCGGATGCCGATCGGGTCCGCGACGCACAAAGGTCTTTACAATCTCCATGTTTCGGAGGTTGGCAATCATGGGCACGGACAGCTCCATGGCTATTTCCATGGGCACGCCTACCTCGCCAATGCTGAGATTGGGGTCGGGAGAGATGACAGTCCTGGCGCTGAAGTTAACGCGCTTGCCGGAGAGCGATCCTCGGAAACGTCCTTCTTTGCCCTTCAGCCTCTGGGAGAGCGTCTTCAGAGGCCGGCCGCTGCGATGGCGGGCGGGCGGCACGCCGGAAACGGTATTGTCCAGGAATGTGGTGACATGATACTGCAAAAGCTCCCATAGATCCTCAATGATCAGTTGGGGCGCACCTGCCTCCCGGTTCTCCTGGAAGCGCTGGTTGATCCTGATGATGTCCACCAGCTTATGCGTGAGATCATCCTCGCTTCTCTGGCCTGACTCCAGTGTGATGGAGGGGCGCATGGTAACGGGAGGCACAGGCAGCACAGTTAGAATTATCCATTCCGGGCGCGCCGTGGCGGGATTCATGCCCATGACCTGAATATCGTCATCCGGGATCTTCTCGAACCTGTCGCGAATGTCAGACGCCGTGAGCTTGTGGCCGTCTTCGACGTAAGAGAGGGGGCGCTCGAACTTTATCTCCTTCTGGGGCGCCCCGCAGTAGGGGCAGGTCTTGTTCTTGCGCGCCTCGCTGAAGACCTTGTTCACGGTGTCGTCAGTCATCTGCCCCAGTCGCTCCAGTTCCTGGATCTGCTCCAGGTACATCTTCTTCTCATGTTCTTTGAGCATGAGACGGGAGCAATCCCGGCAGATGGCCCGCAGGACTTTTCGAATCAATTTGGCGAAGCCCACATGAATTACGGGAGCAATTAAGTCGATATGGCCGAAGTGCCCGGGGCATTCTCCGGGCCGACCACCGCAGGACCGGCAGCGTAGCCCAGGATCTATGACACCAAGCCGGGGGTCCATTAGTCCCATTTCAATGGGAAAACCATCGTCGTCGTATGTATCTGCGGTAATGATCTTGACCACGCTCATCTTCCGAAACTCTTGTGGGGAGATGAGGCCGAAGCGGATCTTGCCAATTCTCTTGGGAACCGTCATATTTCCACCTAAACCGCGTCTTCCAGGATCAGCCGCGGTGCTACACCTA
>JAPKYC010000288.1 GCA_026394505.1 Methanothrix sp. | reverse complement strand
CCGCTGCTCGCTCTCGCCGTAATACTTGGACATTATCTCCGGCCCGGCTATGGAAAAGAAATTGGCTCCGCTCTCATTGGCCACCGCCTTGGCGATGAGAGTCTTTCCCGTGCCCGGCGGCCCGTAGAGCAGAACGCCCTTGGGCGGCTCGATACCCAGCTTTTGAAATACCTCGGGGTGCTTGATGGGCAGCTCAATCACCTCACGCACGCGCTGCACCTCGGAACGCAGGCCGCCCACGTTCTCGTAGGTGGTTCCGGTGGCTTTGACGGAGCGAACGCCCTTGGCCGGCTTTTCCAGCAGCAAGATCTCGGTTCGCTCGCATATGATCACCACATCTTCGGGATGAGTCTCGGTAACCACCAGCGGCACAGCCTCCATGCGCCCCACAAAAGGATGGGTTCCGGAGCTCATGATGGGGAGAATATCGCCTGCCACTACCGGTCGCTTCAGGGTCTGGCGGCGGATCATATCGGCCGCCTCATCTCCATAATGCATGTGCGAGCCGGAGGGCGGAGCCAGGACGATCCGCTGGGCATCGGCGAACTTGGCCTTGCGAATCTTTACCCGGTCCCCAATGCCCACTCCCGCGTTCTGGCGAATGAAGCCGTCTATCCTGATGTAATCCTGAGACCAATCCTGCCGGTCGGCGCGCCAGACCTTGGCCGCCGTCAGTCTCTTTCCCTCAATCTCAATGATATCTCCGGGAGAAAGCCGCAGCGTAAGCAGAGCATTGGGGTCCAGGCGAGCGATGCCCCGGGCTGAGTCATTGGGATAGGCTTTGGCCACCTTGAGAAGAATATCCTTCACTTCCCGCACATCTTGTCTTTATTTTAACCCAAGCGATATAAGTTTATCCGAGCGCAGGTGCAATCGAAGACCTCTTTCGCACCGGCTCCAAAGCCCTTCTGATCGAAGTACCTAATGTCGTTCCAACCGCGATTACAGCACGGTAACCAACTATTGACCTCATCGTCGGTATCATTATATTTTTCGTACATAGATCGCATCTCGATTTTTCGAGAAAGATCATATTTACCGTAGTAGCGTTCTTCTCCCTCACTGAGCGCAGGATAGTTATGGTGTTTGACATCGTACCGAGAATCTCTAAGTCTGTAGCTTAAATCCGCTATGCCCGTCGTGTTAGCTTTGATTTGATAACCCAAATATTTCGTAGGCTTGAACTCGGCCAGAAGAATCGCATCATTGGTAGCTAGTACTGTGGCATTCAGCCTCTGCAGCCAAATAACAGACCTCTGCTCCTTAGATAGCTCACGGTTGTATAGGAAGCTTGCACCTACAAAGTCTCCGCTATTTCCCTCAAAATCTCGATCATTTATCTGCTGGCCAGAGTAAGCTATGATCCTACTAGCTTTTATAAAGACCGGCCACTTCTCATTTTTGTACTCAATTGTGTAAAGATCAGTTCCAACGGGCTTATCAACCAAAATATCGATTACATCCGGATAAACCGTAGATTGCATCTTTACCTCATCTATGGATTTGTAGCTACCTTCCATAGCACTTATCCTCTCTCTAAGCTGAACGTCGTTAGTTCCGACTTCTGCATAATAGGCTTGGTACGGATGCAGGATTCTACCATGTGACTCTACTGGTGATATTTTACCTTCCACGGAGCCTGTCAGGTCAAAGCTAATATTAGTGCTCTCTCGGAAGATGGACCAGTGAGACAAGTTGGTCGCAAGGCTGCTTGACCAGTATACCCCGCAAACGTTAGAGATGAGTGCGAATACTACTATCAGAAGAATCAACAAAGGCCTATGCATCATCTAGAGCACTATAGCACGGATTGTAATAAAGTTTATCATCTATGAGATAGTAATAATCGACTAAGTCCAATAAAAGATTGGAGGGAAAAAGTTGGAAATAATCAAAGGAGCTGTTTTGTTAACACTAATTTTTATGATTAGTGTTGCGCTCACTTCTGGTTTGGAGCTCTCAGCTTCGACCGGGGGCAATGACGGTAGCTCTTCAACAAATGTCGTATATGGGGCTACAGTAGATGACTATGCAAACGAACATATAGGACTGAATCCAGGAGAGGCCACGCTGTCCAACGCTTTTTCGGGTTCGGGCAGCTTGCCATTAAGTGCAATAAGCAAAAGTGATACGAAGGGCAACTACGTCTCTGTTTCCAGGAGCGTTTCCGGAAAATCTGGAACTACGACATGGAACTACGATTGGAGCACCTACACCCCATATTCATCCACAGCAGGTTACGGCGTTGGGGCAAATCTATGGCTAACTGCAAACAATGCTTACTCAATATATGGTGGAGGATCTGCATCCAATAAAGAGGGCGACATCTCAATTGCGGTCACAACTGTCGGATCATCCAGCACTGCTTCATCATCTCTCAGCAATTACTACGTAAATCCAACTGCTTTTACCAATGAGGCTCGTGTATATCAGAGCGCGACCTCTGCAACGAGCACAGGCCCAATTACAATTACAGGTTCTTCAAACAATGCTGAAAAAGATTGTACTACAGCTACAATTTCTACGACCAAAGGAACGATTAGCAGCCCCACAACAAATGTATACTCAAGCAAAACGAGCAGTTGGTCTTATCCTACAGCTTCACTGATCAATACAGCAGGGACCGGAAACTTATATGCATATGCTTATAATCGCGAGGGAGACAGCTCTAGATTTGGCTTGACCGTCACCAATGGCAAAGTAACGAATCCAAATTTCTATGCATGGGCCGGTACAGGCTTTGCAGAAACTTGGGCAAGCATCCTTAATGCATATGGATCGACCACCGAAATAAGCTCCCAAGGGCTCAATACAGCATTGGGATATCAAGAGAAAGGTGCAAAACGGATCAAGACAGCAGTTGCGCGAGGCGAAGGGGATTTTGCAGCAAAGAAGACAAACAATGCTCAGTTTGGCAGCGTATCAGTTACAACAAGAGCAACTAATGGCAATATTGATCGAACACAGAATGATATAACCATTTCAACAACGGGATTCGGCGCCAATACGGCATTGATTCTCGATCCTCGCCGCTGGGAATTTGTAACTGATGCTGGTGGAAGCGAGATTCGCGACTCTGTGATGACCTCACTCAAGAACAAAGGATACGCCGTCACCTATTACAGCGATTCCGCAGTTTCAAAAGATAAAGTAAAACAGATGGACGAATACAAGGTCTCTGCAATCCATACCCATTCATCTCCAAATGATATTTACCTCAGCAAATCATCTGATGGTACAAATTGGGATAGGATGCTTGCATCTGAACTCAAAAACGCATACACAAATTACAATGGTATGGCACTCATAGTTGGATGCAATTCATTCAAAAATACAGGATCAGGAACATGGGCAGAGGCTACCAGCAAAGCAAATGTAAGAGGAGGAACAACTTCAGAATGGACCAAAGTATATGGCCGCACCTTTATAAACAAATATTTTGCGTCTATGGGCAGCGGCAATACGGCTTCGGTTGCCAATAATTATGCAGCCGGATCGAGCGGTCCAAAGCTCTTATTATTAGGCAATACAGGGTTCAAGCTCTGAGGCATAAGAAATCCCAACATGGGCTCTCTTTTTTTTGCTTGAAGGTTTTAGTTTTAGGCTGCCTTCACAATGAAACAGATAACCAAAAATAGGACCATATGAGATGAGGTGGCATGGATCTGCTCGAAGAACTGATCGCTGCCGCGCGCGGTGAAATCGAGGTCGATCTCCTCCTAGCCGGGGGCAATGTAGCCAATCTCTTCTCAGGAGAGGTGCATCGGGCGGATGTAGCCATTCATAAAGGCCGGATAGCAGGCTTCGACTGCTCCAGCGCCCGCCAGGTTCTGGAGCTGGACGGCAAAATCATCGCGCCGGGATTTATCGACAGCCACGTGCATATCGAAAGCGCCATGGTCACCGTTCCCGAGTACGCGCGCGCAGTCGTGCCCAGGGGGACTACCACCGTGGTCACCGATCCGCATGAGATCGCCAATGTGTGGGGCGAGGCGGGCATTCGCTACATGCTACAGTCCTCCAAGGATGTTCCCTTGAACGTCTTTGTCATGCTTCCCACTTGCGTTCCCGCCACCAATCTGGAGAGCGCGGGAGCGGCCCTGGGTGCCGACGCACTGGCCGGGCTGGTGCAGGAAGAGGGGGTCCTGGGCCTGGCCGAGGTCATGAACTATCCGGGGGTCATCTTCCGCGATCCGGAAATGATGAAGAAGCTGGCTCTGGCCGGTGGGAGGGCCGTGGACGGGCACGCCCCCGGTCTCACGGGCCGCGACCTATCCGCTTACATCTCTGCCGGCATCCGGTCCGATCACGAGTGCACCACAATTGATGAAGCCCGAGAAAAACTGCGCTCCGGGATGCACATCATGCTGCGAGAGGGCAGCGCCGCCAAGAACCTGCTCGATCTGCTGCCGCTGGTCACCGCCAAAAACGCCCGTCAATTCCTCTTCGTCTCGGACGACCGGCATCCTGCAGACATTCTCAGCCAAGGGCACATCGACTTCATGGTGAAGATGGCCATCGAGCAGGGCCTCGACCCCATTATTGCCCTGCAGATCTCCAGCCTCAACGCCGCCCAGTACTTCGGCCTGCGGGATTTGGGCGCAATCGCCCCAGGCTACAGGGCGGACATCGCCGTTTTGGAAGAGCTGGAGCATCTTTGCGTGGCTAAAGTCATCAAGGACGGAAAAGTGGTGGCGGAAGAGGGCGACCTCATCGCCCGGCTATTGGCTCCGGCCACTGCCGGGCACAAATCGATGCAGATCGGATCGATCGGCCCGAGGTCGTTTGAGATCATGGCTGAGAAGGGCCAGGCCCGGGTAATTGGCGTTGTTCCTCATCAGATCATCACAAAATCTCTGCAAATTTCGCCAAAAATTCAAGACGGAAAGGTCATCTCCGACGTAGACCGGGACATCCTGAAAATGTGCGTAGTGGAGAGGCATAAAGCCACGGGCAACGTGGGCCTGGGACTGGTGCAGGGCTTCGGCCTGCGCTGTGGCGCCATCGCCTCCTCGGTGGCTCATGACTCGCACAACATCGTCGCCGTCGGCGCAACGGATGAAGATATGCTGGCAGCGGTTCTGGCTGTCAAGCAAATGGGCGGCGGGCTGGTGGCAGTGGCAGAAGGAAAGGTCCTGGCGAGCCTGCCTCTGCCTGTGGCCGGGCTGCTCTCAGAGGGGTACATGCGAGATGTGGCGGAGGGGATAGCGGAGTGCATTGATGCGGCTCACACCATGGGAAGCAAGCTGGAGGACCCCTTCATGACGCTCTCGTTTCTCTGTCTGCCGGTGATCCCGGAGCTGAAGCTGACGGATAAGGGGCTGGTGGATGTGAGGGAGTTTCGGTTGGTGGGGATGTTTTTGGGGGAATCGTGAAAAATGTCACTACGATGCCATGAAATCTTTTGCATCCCCGAAGTCTTCCGACTGGGAATAGATTCTCGATGCAATAGTGCAATCCTGTCACGCAAAACCATGGATATCAATGTATTTAAAAAATGGACATATTAAAAAAATATAACCACTTGATATTACTCTTTCTCTTTTTTTGGGGTATCTGGTACATCATTTTTACTTTTCTTGACATCCTTTGGTGTCTCTGGAGGCTGGTCCTCAGGTATTTTTGCTGTCTCCGAATTGTCAGATAGCTTCTCATTTTGTTGCTTCACAGCTTTTGATGCTCTTGAAAGGTCCGGCAGTTTGGGTATCACCAACCCATGAGCTACACTTGAAAAGTTAGCTAGCTGTTCCCCCTGGAGCCTAGCAGCTTCTGCAAATCCTGAAAAGTCAAACAATTTGGGTATCACCAGCCCATGAGCTACACTTGAGAAGTTAGCTAGCTGTTCCCCTTGGAGCCTAGCAGCTTCTGAAATATGGGAAATATTCGCTAGGCCATCTTGCCATGCTTTAAAATCTTCTGCAACATATAATACTAGATTCTCAATAGATTTTATATCTTTTAGCCGTTTCTCTTCTTCACCTCTATATTCCTGAGCCTCTTCAATAACGTTTTCTTTAATTCCTATGTCGATATACTCCTTTGCATACTTTAGGAATTGGTCCATTGAGTACATATAAAATTGCATTTCGGATTCTGAGGTAAATTCATTTATTAACTCAGGTCTGGGTCCTACGATCTTGCTTGATGGAATCCACCACCAATCTTCTTTTAGATCATCCAGAATCAGAATTATTGGTCTTTTTTTCTTTTTAGCAAGATCCATGGTCTGAAACCATACTATAAGATCGCCAAATGATTTAATTCCACCCTTTGCTCTATCTTCATATCCAGGTGGCAATTTGAGTTCGTATCTTAATGATCCAATCTTGCAGATTTCCTCTAGTTTTTCCAATGAGTATGGGGCACCTACTTTGCCTGCAAATAGCTTAATTATTTTATTGTGTATTTCTTCAAATTCTTCTTTTTTGGGATAATATTGCTTTGCATCCTCCAATTCTTTTTTAACATTCTCCTCTATTCTTTTTGTTAGAGCTTCTGTGATCTCTGATGTTGCCTCATATTTCTTGAAAAGATCTTTTTTATTTAACTTAGTGCTAATATCTTTAGAGCATTCGTTTATTACACCAGCTACAATATTGTATTTCTTTAACTCTTCATCTACCACATTTTCCCAATTATTGTGATACTCAAAAGCAACTTGATAAGGAATCCACAAGCGTTCGGGTACTCTTTCAAAAACACCAATAATGCTTTCACGCAAATTAGGAGAATATCTAAATAAGCCAAGAAGTAAACTTGTATCAGGAACAAACATACAATTTTTCCAGATGTCCTGAAATTCTTCTTTGCTTGGACGATATTTTGGAAGCATGCAATCCATAATAGAAGCCTTCACTGGGTTGTTTCATCATATAAAATATAAGCCTGACGACTGCTAGAACCTCTATCGATGTTGGATAATATCTATAAATATCTGCGTCTCCAGATTTCGAGTGGTGTGTGCCCCCTAGCGTACGGGCATCCCTGCCGCATCTGCTCGATCGGATTCCTGCGAGAATCTGCACTGCCAAGCAGCATCCCTGCTGCCCCCCGTAGCTCCCAGGCCAGCGGGCATGCCTGGCCACGATTGGCTACCCGTGATACCACACAACCGCAAGCCTCTAACATCTATTCTTGCATGGGTTGCTTATCAGCTATATGATCCAGAATAGAATCATCCATTTCAACCGGAGAAAGCCCCCCTTTCAGTCCTGATATCAGAAGCGAGAGATATTCATCAGGACCAATTTGTCTAGATACAACGAAATGCTTTGTATTGGAAAATGCCGCTATAAATTCTTCATCCGATACTGGCGCATCCCTGTATAACTCAAATATATTATCAATTTTTGTTCTTAAATTAGGCCCTATCTCCAGATGCAAGACCCTAGTAAGATCTACTAAGAATTGAGTGATTGTTTTTACATTCAAGCGCGTAATGCCTACAAATGTTTGGATAATCGCTAACATATATTGCATTGATTCTATAGGGATTTTGCGGAATGCCATAATCTTGATGGCATCGGCTCTTTCAACAGGCCCAAGTAGCTTGTCAGGAATCGACTTCGATATTTTGATTAATTGCTTTTCGATTTCTTTGTAACGAGAAACACTAACATATAACGCAGCTTCCCGATAGAGCGACTCATTTGTAGCAAAAATCCTAAGGCTCCCTATAAGCAAAACGAAAAACAAGAAACCGAGTAGCGCCAGCATAAAGACGACATACTTGTTCCAAGTCCATTCGACTGTGAAAGCTGCAAGAAGGCCCGCCATAAGGGCAACTGTTGCTTCTCCATAATTTTTTGATACAGCGTATACTATAATGGAAATTATTATGATGAGCAAAATAATTGATCCCATCTTAATTTCGACGAAGAACAATGAGGCCACGAATACTATTGCAGCAAGGTTCCCATTACAGACCCTCCTGAAAAATCGTCGTTTTTTATGGGATCTGAACCGCTCCCATAAGAACAGAGAAAACGGGAATAACTCACAACCTATTCCGAGAAATAGCAAAAAGACGTTACCTCTTGGGTCCGCTCTAATATATTCCATCAAACATTGACAGTCCAGACTGAATAAAGCCCTCGGCCAATGATTTCATGCTAAGGTCAAATCAGATCGATGTGGGTTTGAAGTCAACAAGAAATAGCAGCATATTCAGTTGTGTTCTTCTTTCCGGTATTTTGCTTCGTATCGAGACAGCGTCCCCATTGGTAATGATCTCAAACAATGCAAGAATATTTAGCATTGTCTCAGACTTTGGACGAATAAGTGGCCTGTCTTCCGTTCCTAATCGGGGTGGTTCCTCACAGGCGGCAATCCTGGTTCTGGATATCACTTGCAGGATTCCATGCATTAGCACACTAAAGTATAGCAATGTCATCATTGCTTCAATCCGTTCTGATTTTTCAAGGAATAGAGTTGAAGCTAGTAGCGGCATCTTAAGTACACTGAAGTTATGTTCCACTTTGTGCTGAGCCTTATACCTCAGAAGAACCTCCTTGCCGCCCAAAGTATCCGGATCAATATTTGTCAGAAGACAAAACGATTCATCTTTCTGACGCTGTAGTTCAGTTTTTCCTTCATTTTGGATGATTTCATCTGCACTGACTGCCCATACAACCTCAATATTTTTTGGTTTAGGCTTTGCAGATGGCCTTCCAACCGGATTTTTTTCGTTGACCGATTCAACAGCAGAAAGACTTACCGAAAAGAAGGATTTCGAATGAGATTTAAGGAACGCTTCAATATCAGTGTTTGCATCCGGCTCACAGGCATACTCTCTATCTGTTAAAATTTTGAGATCGGACTCAAACTTCGCACGATCCTTTTCTATCTTCGATTGCAGACGACGCTCTGCATCACCGCTTTTGTAAATATGAATCCAGACAGGGAGGCTAAAGACCTGTTGTTTAAATGTCTGAACCCAGTATTCCGGTTCTTTTCCTTTCCCGGCAGGATGTTCGCAACAGATCCCAAGACGGTTCCATTCATCCGGTTTTTTATATGCCTTAATACGAATTTTTTCTGCAAGTTTTCCGGCAAAGTTTTCAGGAATGCGGGAGATCATCTTAACCGGTTTATCGTCGCGAGAGATGAGATCCAGGTTCTTCTTATTCAGCATTTTACTGTCCGCGATGTAGGTGTATCGACAAAATTCGTTTCCGTACACCTCCTGAAGTATTTTTATCATCATATAATTATACTTACAGTCTGCCGTGTTCCCGTCAAGGACGTGACTGACGCGGATAAGTCCGTCGCCATCAGTCACCATCCCTGTCATGATCTGCTTCAGATCGCTCCGCTTTTCCTTGCTATAGCCGTATGTTGGGTGAACAAGGGAAGAATCAGAAGCATATTCTGATGAATCGTAGTCTCCATAAAGGACGTGAGAGGTGGTGTCCGAGTGAAAAACATAGTCTGGCGGCAGACCAAATACAGTACGTACCGTTAGGGCTATTGTGCACAAAAAATTCTCGCATCCAGCTTCCCAAAGGCGATCCAGCATGGTTGCAAAGAAACCATCGGACAACTCTGCGGGTTCAACTGGTTCACCAACTAACGTTTCGAGGTCCATGCCGGCATAAATTTGATGCATCCGGCTCAGTGCTACCTTTTTATTCGCTGGAATGAATACAGCAATTACCAGAAGCTGTGCTAAAACACCGGGACTATATTTCCACTGGGCAGGGTCCCATTTTACGTAACGATTGATGCTCTCTTTAAAGTTGAGGCGGTTGAGATATGTCGCGATCAAGATAAGTGAAAGGGGGGTTCTTTGTGAGGAATCCTCCGATCCTTTGACGGTTTGTTCGAACTCAGATCTCAAAGTGCTCATCTTCAGGGGGTGTGGCCGGCGTTTCCCTTTCTTTTTGCGTGCTTGAGGCTTTGGTTGTGTCATTATGCATAAACCATATTAATATCCAATATTTAAATCTAAGTTTTCTTATGCATGGTTGTTGCATTGTTACGCCGAATTCGCTTGGAAAGAGGATATGCTGGTAGAAATTAATGCTGGTCTTGAGATGAGGGTCTGGAATAGGAA
>JAPKYC010000201.1 GCA_026394505.1 Methanothrix sp. | reverse complement strand
TGGTGTGAGAGTAGAACGTCCATTGCTATGTTCATTGTTTGTGATACTGGGATGCATGGCGGCTCTCTGGATCGGCGATGGTTTGAAACATCACGCGATCAAAGATCAAAAAACATCCATCTATGATTCATTATATTATTGTCTGGCAATATTCTTCACCATACCTCTACCCGATCTCAAGCCTGTGGGAAGATATAGATATGTTCCTGTATTTCTTAGAGCACTAGGGTGGACGCTCTTTGCTCTCTTGATCGCCACGTTAGGGAAAGTAATGATCAAATAAAATGAATCTGTTTCCATCTTTGGCCCATAGCCTACAAGTTACACGTACAGACCTATGCAATCCATAAGATTGTTTTCAGGCCTGCAAATATTTTTATAAATGTCAATCCGACCTCGTAAGGTCCCTGATGTTACGCGGCGAATTCTAGAGCACTTTTTTCTGTTTAGAGGATGCTGTTTAATCGATAACATGCAATTGCAATTGTCGAAAATTCATTCCATAAATTATGGAATGACCAGATAGGTAAAAGTGATTTAGGTCTTGACTAGAAAGGATGGGAAAAAGATGAAATCGTTGCAGGTTATACATACTACAGAGAGCTAAGATAGCCTGTATATTGCGATTTAGCCCTCACGAATACACATGGTTCTATGGTATTTTACTAAAAATTTTTATAGTTTAATAGAACTAAAGAGCAACTATTTTCCTGGACTACTTCCCCCCCTTGCCGGTCTCCACTGGAAATAGAGTGAAACGGCGGCGGCGCACCCCGATGCAAGCATCGGGGTATTGCTATAAAAATAAATGAAAGGTAGATAAAATGGACTAATGCGCGGGATCGTACTCCACTCTGGCAATCAAGGTGCCACATCCGCGACCCTCACGATTAATGTGGGGTTCCGGTGAGGCTCCAGGCAACCTTCACTGCGCGACTCTCGAAACCAGGGGGCAGTTCTCCCGCAAGAACCTGACACCCGGCGGCGGGAGACCGATGCCGCGCATCAATCCTGAGGGGGCGCAGGCCAGGAAGCCGCAAGATCCCGCAGGGCGCTTTCATCGCACCGTCCGGCACTTGACTTCTTCAACTCTCTGTGCCTCTCTCCACCTGACCTCTCGCCAGCCGTATGGCCTCATGCAGCTTGGCCTCTAGCATCTCCCTGGGCGGCAGCTCCACCAGATACTCCGCCACCCTGATCTCGCCCCTATCGAGCTGTAGCAGCTCTATCTTCTCCCGGTTCTTCTCGCCGCATAGTATCAGGCCAATGGGCATATCCTCTCCCGGCCGGCGCTCGTACCTGTCCAGCCAGCGCAAATAGAGCTCCATCTGGCCCTTGTGGGCTGGATCGAAGCTGCCCAGCTTCAACTCTATGGCCACCAGGCGGCGCAGGCTGCGGTGGTAGAAGAGCAGGTCGAGGTAGAAGTCCCGGTCGCCAATGGTCATGCGCTTCTGGCGGGTGATGAAGGAGAAGTCCGTGCCCAGCTCCAGCAGGAACCTCTCCAGCTCCCTCAATATGGCCGCCTCAAGATCCCGTTCGCTGTAGGTGTCCTCCAGCCCCAGGAAGTCCAGCAGATAAGGGTCCCGGAAGACAAGATCGGGCGTCATGCGGTCCTCCTCTTGCAAAGCCTCCAGCTCCTGCCTGGCCAGCTCCTCGGGCTTGCGGGAGATGGCGGTGCGCTCGTAAAGCATGCCCTGGATCTTCTGTCGCAGCGTCCGCACGCTCCAGCGCTCCACCCTGGCCATCTCGGTGTAGAACTGGCGCTGCAAAGGATCCTTCAGATAGATAATCTCAATGAAATGGGACCACGACAACAGTCCAGACAGTGTCTGGACTATCTTGGGACCGTCGAAAACCTCGGCAAAACGGATCATATGAAATACATTGCTACGACGAAAGCCTTTCCCGTACTCCGCAGTCAGCCTCTCGCTCACCAGCTCGACAACCTTCGCCCCATACTCGGCCCGGTTCTCGGCTGGCAAGTCCTCGCTGATGCGCTTTCCGATCTGCCAGTAGAGCATGACCAGCTCGGAGTTTACTGACTGCGCCAGACGGTGACGTGAACTTTCGACCAGGCAGCTGATATCTTCGAGGAGCCGCATGGAGTCGAGATGGCTCGCTAACTCGTTTATCTTGCCTACAGAGGGCGGCTCGTTTTTCACCTTGAGTTCTTTTTTCATGCCTTCACCGCTTGGCCAGGTCTGACCGGAGTTTATAAGAAGTTGACCCACTTAAGTCTCTGCATCCTGCTTTTTTGTAGGGTCTAACCAAAAATTAATTATAGTTTTGGCAATTTCTTATTAAAATTTTTCGCAAAAATGACCTTATAACTACTTATTTTCTA
>JAPKYC010000054.1 GCA_026394505.1 Methanothrix sp. | reverse complement strand
CCGGCAGGCTTCCGAATTCCTTTTCATCCATCTTCTTGCGCCTGCCATCTGCGCTTATCTCCTCGGCCACGAACTGCACGCCCCGCCGCTCCAGCTCCGCCAGCAGCTCCTCCATGAACACGCCCCGTCCGCTCACGTGCGCGTGCTCGGCTACGCCCGGCAGCCCGCCTGTGTAGCCGCTGCTCGTAGTAATAACGCCGCAACTGGGGCTGCCCGCCACCCCCACGATGCAGAGGCGCGCCCCCTGGCTGGCCAGCATCTGCAAGAGGTCCGCGTAGCCTTCGATCAGGGCGCGGCAGAAGCGGCGGAACTGGGGCACGTCGAGCTGGTTTTTGGTTACGGCCCAGCGCTCCAGGCCCAGGTAGAGCGCCTCCGGGCAGGGCAATTGAACCGTGTGGCCCTCGGGCCGAAAAGGCACAGGTGCGAGCCCCCTCACTCGCGTCAGGGGATTGAGCAGGCAGTGTGCGGCGACTGTGATCTCTTCATCCTGGCATTTTGAAGAAAATAGCATGTGCATGAATCGAATTCTCTGTGCGTCCTTTGTGAGCTTCGTGGTTTGTATTCGTAGTCCCGTGGTTTAATTATCACGCTACGAATCCCATTATTTCTGCCACTGCTTGCTTTTGATATAATGATAGAACCTGATGCCGTCCATGTCGTCGTAGAAGATGATCTTCTCCGCCCGTTCCCCCACAATGATCTTCAGAGTGTTGTTGTGAAATTCCTCTAAGTACTCCACGTCATCGATTACATCCAGGGGCACCGTCTGCACGCTGTCCCAGGCCAGGCCCGGCCGCACAAAGTGTACATTCTTGTCCGTGGTCACCAGATAGCCCAGCACCTTGTCCAGCATGCCCATCCGAGCGATTGCCAGCATCTGCTGAGATGCCTTGCTGTGCAAGATCGCCGGGGCGATCTGCACCAGGCTCTCGCCTGCCGCGGCCAGCTTCTTAGCCGTGCGGTTCAGCTTCTTGGGAACCTCTATGCCGCTCGCTTCTTTTATCTGCGTCATCAAGTCACAATCTTTTCCAGGCAGTCGTTCTCCAGAGCTATGCGCACCTCGCGCGCCAGCCTGCGTCCCGTGGACATATTGGTGCGCCAGAGGGCATTTCCATAGGGATGCCCGACGGCCATGTGCACATTGGTGCCGCCGCCGATCCTGGGAGCGACATCGTAGATGAAGAAGTTGAGGTCCTTGTCCACGCAGGTCTGCAGGCAGAAGGGCCCGATGATGCCTGGGGAATAGTACTCCTGCGTCGCTTCCACGTACTTTTCGGCCAGAGCGAAGGCCTTCTCCAAAAGCGACTCACGAAGTGTTGCAGAGTTATGGCCGCAGACTGTGTACTCGGGATTGATCTGCTTATCATTGAGCGTCAGTTGCTGGGGCGCAGGCAAGCGGCAGTGCCCGTCCAAAGAGGTCTCGAAGCGCCAGTCTATGCCGATCAGCTCGATCTGCTTGCTGATGGGCGAGTAAAAGAAGTCCAAATTAAAAACGGGCCCTATGATGTAGCGCTCAATTCTGGCCAGCTCAATTCCGTCCTGATCGATCACATTCTGGCGCAAAAGGGTATCGGCCTTCTGGCAGTACTCCTCGTAGGAGGCGGCTGTGAAAAATCCCCTCTCCAGGGTTTTTACGGCATGAGGCAGCTTGACCATTACCAACTCTTTGATATCCTCCGCCTCGACGGGCTCTGGATAAGGCAGCCCCGCCTTCTCCAGAATCCAGTAATAATCCATCTTGTCGCCGCGCTCCTCAGAACGAAGCAAGTTTCGCGAGCCCAGGAGAGGCACCTGGAACTGATCCTCCACGGCATCAATACCGCAGTAAGAGGTAAACGACCGGTTGGGCACGAAAAGAGTGTTCTTCTCCTTGAGAATATCCTGGTTCTCCTGCTCTAAAATCTGCGAGAACTTTTTGAGCATCATGACCTCGTCGATCATGCCGTTCATAACTCTGCCCGATTTGTCCCGGTTGGCGCGGAAGTACTTGACATAAGGCTTCTCACGTCCCTCCTGGCATACCGCCAGCGTCCTGAAATTCTCCTCCACTGCGCCGTCTGCCGTATCCAGGGCAGAATGGGATGCAATCATCCCGATTCGCAGATCATCGAGGTCATATCCCCTCAAGACCTCTAAAACCTTGCTGCGATCCATCAAGTCAGAGCACCTCAAAATAATTGCCTTGTTCGCTCATATTTCCATCCCGATTTATCAAGATGACCCCACGCCCACCAGAAGCTCGCCCTTGCCGTTATCAACCAGGTCACCTGCATACTTTTGGAAGGCCAGGCCATCGATCTGCACGATCTCCGTCTTCTGGAAGCTGGGCAGAACTTTTGCCTCTCCTTTTACAGTTATAGTTCCTTTGCTCATCTCTGCGCCGGGCAGATAGGTGCTGCCGCCGATAAAGATTGTGCCGCCCTGATTGGCAGCTCCGGCAAAGTCGCCCGCATCGCCCGCTATGCGAATGCTGCCCCCGCAAAGATGTTCGCCCAGGAATGCTCCAGCGCTGCCCCTTACCTCTATCTCTCCGCCGCGCATGCCGCACTTCTCGCCCCGGTATCCGCTGCCTACGTAATTTCCCGCGTTTCCCATGACGAGAACCTTGCCGCCCCGCATCTCTCTGGCCAGCCAGTCGTCGGCGCTGCCGGAAATGCTCAAAAGGCCACCTAACATATTATTGCCGGCGTGCATGCCCACGCTCTCCTCCGCCAGCACCACCCCGGCCGTCATGCCTTCTCCTATCCTCTTTACCTGGGAGAAGTCGCCTATAAGCCGGATGGTCAGCTCCTCAGCCTTGGCCGGCGCATCATCGCCCTCTACAACGAAGAGCTCAGAGAGCGTCTTTTGCCGATTTCCCTGCCAAACAACCAGGCTCTTTATCTGGCTCAAAGTGAGGGGCGCAAATTTGTCGGGAGATATGTTTTCCGCCTCCACGGAGATGCAAAATGCTTTCTGTGGGGTGATGGTGATGCTCCTCATCTAAGCCACCTCCTGGGGGACGGAAAGGCCGGCCCGAATTACATTAGCATGGGGCAGGTAGGCATCCTGCACCGCGTAGTTGGCGATCTGAATGCTGTAGTACTTGGCGAACTTCTCCTCCAGATCAATCATGAGCCGGTCGGCATCCGCCTGCGGCACCGTCGCATCCACCCAGAAGGTCCTGCCTGGCGGCGCGGCCAGGATCCGGCCCTCTTTGGAGACGACAACTCCTCCCTTGATGGTGTACATGGCATTGGCCAGGGCTTTCTTAACCAGGGCATGATCCAGGCTCGTGTCCACCTCATCGGGCCGCAGGTTGTAGATGGATACATCCCCGTCCGCGCCCGGTCCCAGGTGTCCTTTATCCGCGAGTCCCAGGACCCGCGCCGGAGCGGCGCGGGTCATGATGGCGATATCCGTCCAGTCCAGCTCCCTTTCCAGGCCGGCCAGTGTGGTGCGCTTGGGCAGTTGCTCATGCAGCGTGGCCATCTCCAGATCCCTCTTGGGTTTGCTCATGAGCAGTGTGACGACCTCAGGATAGTTCACGAAGGGGCTGCCGTTGGGATGGTCCGTGGTCATGAGCACCTTCCAGGGATCATTGACCAGCAGAGCCAGCTCCAGGCCAATGGCCCACTGCACGGCATTGACCAGCATCTTTCTGAAGTATGTCATGGGCACGACACCGCTTGACTCCTCCAGCTCGATATCGTGATTGGACCACTTATTATGAGTGAGACGGGCATTGCCGTACTCCAGAGGCGCATCTGCGGTCATGGTGGTGGCGCTGCCGAAGAGCAACTGCCCCATATCCATGGTGGCGTGGTTGTGGCAATTGAAGTAGTCGGCAATAACGGGAGCCTTGGACTCGAAGTCCCGCCAACTGGTGCCACCGTAGGCGGAAAACTGCATGTGCGCCACGTGCACGACCTGCCTCATGCGGCTGGGCTTGATGTCTTTTAGCAGATCCAGCGTCTCGATAGCCGTGGTGTAGTTGCCGGGCTTTCCCAGGTTATTGAAGTGCAGATGAATGGAATGGGGCAGGTTCAGCATCTCATTGGCCTGTGCCAGGCCCGTGATGATCTCGGCCGGGGTAACATCGAAGTTTGGCACAGGATCATTTACGCCTTTAACATTGGCTCCAAATCCCCAGGCCTCGCCTCCGCCAGGGTTGACTATCTTTACGCCGTAGCCCCGCGCAGCGCATAGGCCCCAGGCCACGTTGGCGGCCAGCTTAGCGAGGTCTTTGTCGCGCACGCACTCCTTGACCTGCCAGTTGCTGCCGAAAAGGGTAAGTGCCCCTTTGTCAATGATGGGGATCTCCTCCAGCTCCTCATGGGTATGGCGCGCCTCTAAGATGGGTGTTGCCGCCTCGAAGGCGGTGGTGTAGCCCATGCGAGCATAGCGGTAGCCCATGGCATAGCAGTTGGGAACGGTGTAGCCTGTCGAGGGCCGGCAGACAGCCGAGCGTGGCTCTGTGCCCTGCCGGGCATCATCGGGCCTCATAATCCGGCCGGTATTCACCTTCTTGCCGGCAATGTGGGAGTGGGCGTCCACTCCGCCCGGCATGACCAGAAGGCCGCGGGCATCTATCTCTTCCCCTTTGGCCTGCAGGGCCATTCTGCCCTGATCAATAAAAAGATCCATCTCCTCGCCATAGATGCCGTTTGCCGGATCGTAGACAATTCCACCTTTGATTATCATCTCTTTAAGCCCCCCCATTTGCCGTCAGTTGGCGTTGTTTATGCACGCTCTCCAAAATCCCCCGCAGGATCTCTTCATCGCTGGGAAGGCTGCAGTCCACCAATTTTCGCAGGCGCAAAGCCAGGCCGTCCATGCGATAGGCCGTGCCCTCCACCTCCACTCCGACGACTGCGCAGGGAATCACCACCTCGGAGTGGAGCGTGGTGGGATTCTCATAAGGATCGATCTGAATGACCGGGATATCGGCCAGCGCCGCGGCGGTAGCTCGGGGGAAGTTGGATACGGCATCTGCGGCTATGATCAGCGCCGCATCGACATCTCTCCTGGCCAACAGATCGCAGGCAGCCGTCTCGCCAGGGTTGAAATAGGGCAACCCCCTGGTGAAGTCTACAGACATGGGATAGCCGGAGGACCAGGCTAAAACCTGCCCGATTCCGCCTACATTATAGTGTCCGCGCATAGGCATAATCACAAATTTGGTGTGGCTGTTCAGCTCCGCCACCAGAGAGAGGGCGTTATCTATGTTCTTATACCGGCCCCGGCTGTGAGTGATGCCGAGACCAAAGAAGACCGCCCCGAACCTGGCTGCTTTCAGTGTAGCCGCAATATCGGCCAGATCGGCCTTGAGAACGCCGCCCACCTCGTCAGGCACAGTTTCGCCTTTTCCGGCTACAAGCATGCGCAGCGCCGATATCACCTCATAATCGCTTCCAGGGGTAATCCTTACGAATTTGTCTGCATTCTTGGCGGTCCTGGTCTCACGAACGTCTACCACTATGATCTTTCTGCCCTCGCGACCCTTGGGCGTGAAGCGGCCGCAGGAATTGGAAGAGTAGCGCAGAGAATGTCTGGGGTGAGCCTCCGCAGGATTGCAGCCCCAAAAGACGATGGTGTCGGCCCGGTTCTTTACCTGGCCTAAGGTTGCTCCGGGCAGCCCCTTCTCCTCGATGCCTATGACGGACGGCCCGTGGCAGACCGTGGCTGTGGAGTCGAGCACGCCGCCTACCTCCTCTGCCAGAAGTATGCCTTTCTTCTGAGCTTCGCATGTCGTGGATGCCCAGCCGTAGAGGAGGGGCTTGGCCGCAGCCAGGAGGATCTCTGCGGCGCGATCGTATGCTTCCTGGAAGCTCGCCGCCGCCAGCTTTCCATCTTTTCGAATCATGGGGCTTTCCATTCGCGCGTGGCCCATGATTTTGCTGGAGCCCAGGCGGCAAGCGTGCCTGACCCTCTTAACCATTCCCCCTTCCACCTCCACATTAATGTCATCGCACAGGCAGCCGCAAAAAGAGCATACGGCGTCTTTTATTATGATAGCCTCGGACATAACCTTACGCCCCCATGCCGGAGAAAAGCTCGCGAATATCAAGAACAGGCGAATTTGTCGCCGCCACATCCACCTCTAATCCCTTAAAATGGGGCGTGCCGCATCCTCCAGTCTCCTTTCCCACTATTACATTGGCCCAGGGACCCATGGGTATGAATACCATACTATCCGGCAGCCCGGCATCCGCCTTAGCCGTGAGAACCACCTGGCCGAACTCATTTTTGAGCAGAACATTCCGTCCCTCGGACAGCCCCAGCGATTTAAAATCCTTTTCAGATAAATGGCATATGGCTACTGCTTTAAAGAACTCAGGAGACATCTTGCTCTCGCATCCCGCCCCTTGGGCTAAAGTGCGCCCGGAGATCATGGTCGCCAACAATTCGCATCACCCTGCTTTTGGGGCATCATTCCCCTAGACGGTAATAAATGGTGCTGTTGTGGTTATATTATTTTTAAGCAGTATTCTTTTCGTGCATTACTTTAATATACCTCGTTCTCATGAGAATATAGTCCACTGATCATGTAGTTGAGATTTTTGGCGGGCAGAGCTTGGAAGTTTGAAGACGATATCGATACGGATGCTATAATTCCTGGGCGTTATCTGGTTATCAATGATCCGGGGGAGCTGGCAACTCATCTCTTCGAGGGCGTTCGCCCGGAGATGGCAGGGAATGTTCTTTCGGGCGACTATGTTGTGGCTGGAGAGAACTTCGGATGCGGATCCTCCCGAGAGCATGCACCTCTCGCGCTGAAGGGGGCGGGGGTGAAAGCCGTGGTTGCTAAATCCTTTGCCAGGATATTCTTTAGAAACTCCATCAACATCGGCCTGCCTCTGTTCATCTGCTCCCAAGTGGATAGGATCGCCGATGGTGCAGAAATAGAGATAGACATGATCGGGGGAGTGATTCACAACGTATCCCGCGCTGAGCACTATAAAACTACGCCTCTTCCCGATTTTCTCAGGGAGATTGTTGACGCGAATGGACTTGTGGAATATACCAGGCGAAAGGTGACGGCATGAATTATAAGGTACCAGTTATCCCAGGAGACGGCATCGGTCCGGAGATCATAGCCGAGGGCCAAAAAGTTTTGCAAGCGGCAGCAGACAAATACAATTTCTCTTTGGATTGGACGGAGTACTCTCTTGGGGCGGAGCACTACCTGAAGACAGGGGAACTGGTGAGCGAAGATACCCTCAAAGATCTGGGACGCTTTCCTGCCATCTACCTGGGTGCCATCGGCGACCCACGGGTCCCCCCTGGCATCCTGGAGAAGGGCGTTTTGCTGGCCATGCGTTTTTATTTTGATCAGTAT
Source organism: Methanothrix sp. (assembly GCA_026394505.1). Classification (GTDB taxonomy): domain Archaea; phylum Halobacteriota; class Methanosarcinia; order Methanotrichales; family Methanotrichaceae; genus Methanothrix. The sequence goes on along the minus strand of JAPKYC010000054.1, from coordinate 900 downwards.
GTGAACCTGCGGCCCGTCAAGCTCCTGGAGGGCGTCTGGACGCCGCTAAAGGATAAGACTCCCAAGGACATAGATTTCGTGGTGGTTCGCGAGAATACGGAGGACTTTTACATCGGCATAGGCAGTCGCGCACGGCGGGGCAAGAGCCATGCCGATTTTGAAATCAAGCGAACGCTCTACAATATAAAATTCGGCCTGGATATCGACACTGATAGCGAGGAGATCGGCTATCAGATAGGCGAAGTCAGCAAAGAGGGCTGCCAGAGGGTTATTAAATATGCCTTTGATCTGGCTGCATCGCGCCCCCGCCATCTTGTTTCCAGCGTAGACAAGGCCAATGTGTTAAGCGACATCTATGGCTTTTGGCGCGAGGTCTTCCTGGACGTTGCCAAAGGCTATCCAGAGGTCAAACACGACTTCAACTTCGTGGATGCCATTACCATGTGGTTTGTCAAGAACCCGGAGTGGTTCGATGTCGTCGTCGCTCCCAACATGTTCGGAGATATTATCACCGATCTGGGGGCCATGATTCAGGGGGGCCTGGGCCTTGCGCCCGGCGCGAATCTGAATCCGGAGGGCACCAGCATGTTCGAGCCCATCCACGGCTCAGCACCCAAATATAAGGGTCAAAACAAGGTCAATCCCGTCGCCACCATCTGGGCAGGGGCACTCTTGCTGGAGCATCTGGGCCAGCCCCAAGCGGCCGCAGATATAGTCTCTGCCATTGAGCGGAACTTACGAGAGGGCAAAATATTGACCTATGACCTGGGAGGAAGCTCGACCACCACCGAGGTTGGCTCGGAGATAGCTCGCCTGGTGGGACTTGTCTAAGTCCCGAAAGGGAGCTTTGCACGTAAAGTCCATTCTGCAAATAGAAGCTGAGGCTTGCAAGTGAAACGG
>JAPKYC010000070.1 GCA_026394505.1 Methanothrix sp. | reverse complement strand
CGTCCCTTGATCTGCCTGCGGCCTCCTGCGACCTTTCCGGTCTTAAGAGCGCCTTCGATGCCGGCCAGGTTGACGGCTACGGTTCGCTTTGTGAGAGAAATGAGTCTCTGCATGGCCGCGTTCTTGAGAGGGCTGACGGCGCTCAGATCGACGTCGCTCTTCAAAAGAACACCGCGGTCGCTATATAGGTCTATCTTGTCAGACACGTTCTTTATCCTCCTTTACCTTTTTAGCAGCAAAAAACTGCAACGACGGCGATGCCGAAGCGATGATATGAGTGCCCAAGCTAAAAGGTATCATATCCGGCACCATCTCAATTCGTTACAATCTCCCGCCGCGTTCTCCAATGCTCAATAGCTACTTAAACTTTTTGCGTGATGCATCCTAACTATCCAATTAATAAGTATCTGTAAGTCATTTAGTCATAAAATAAAAACATTTTTTTTGATAATATTTATATTATACTATATAATTATAATTGTGCAATTCCATTCATTAAGACCCTTATCAATCCCATTGCTTTATGGACAAAGCCGGCTTAATTCCAACCATCGCGATAATAGGTAGCGATGCTTAAAAGGAAGATGTATTATTTCACTAAATTAATTAATTATAAGATACTACTATAAAAATTGCCTTTTGTATATATTTGCATGTGGGCACGAATTGTCAAATAATCATGTTAAATATCCCTGATAATCGTTCTGCGCTCATTTTTGGGAGCAAAGAGAAAAACTTAAATCAACTGCCATATTTGGCTCTCTGCAATGCATCTCATAATCGCAGAGAAGCACGATGCTGCCAAGAGGATTGCAGAGATCCTGGCTGGCAGCAAGCCCAGCTCAGAGCGAGTGGCAGGCGTCGATACCTATAGCTTTGGCGACAAGGTGGTCATGGGCCTTTCCGGCCACATAGTGGGTGTAGACTATTCCTCCGAATACAACAACTGGCAGAAGGTGGACTGCAAAGATCTGATCAGAGCCGAGATAGTCGTCCGTCCCATCCAGGAGAAGATCATCGCGGCGCTGCGTTCCCTTGGAAAGCGGGCCGATCGCATCACCATTGCCACGGATTACGATCGCGAGGGGGAGCTGATCGGAGTTGAGGCATTAAAGATAGTCCAGGAGGTAAATCCCGGCCTGCATGCCGATCGCGTCAGGTACAGCGCCATTGTCAAAGAGGAGATCTTAAAGGCCTTTAAAGACTCGGGAAAGATAGACTTTGACCTGGCCGCTTCGGGCGAGGCCAGGCAGATCATAGACCTGGTCTGGGGCGCGGCTTTGACCAGATATATTTCCCTCACTTCCGGTCGGCTTGGCAAGGAGTTTCTTTCAGTTGGACGGGTCCAATCTCCCACTCTGGCCCTCATTGTCGATAGAGAGCGAGAGATCCAATCATTCATGCCCAAGTCTTACTGGGAGATCTATGCCGATCTGGAGAAAGAGCTTCGCGTGCAACACGCCAAGGGGCGCATCTGGGAAAAATCCGAGGTTGACGAAATAATAGCCCGGCTCGCGCCTATTGGCATCATCAAGTCCATTGAGACAAAACCGCGCATTGATAAGCCTCCCGCTCCTTTTGACACCACCGGCTTCATCTCTGCCGCCAGCGGGATAGGCTTTTCCGCAGCCAATGCCATGCGTGTAGCTGAATGGCTCTACACCAACGGCTTCATCTCTTATCCCAGAACGGATAACACCGTTTATCCGCCATCCATTGATCTGGTGGCTTTAACCCGGCTCTTCCTGAAAGGCGCTTTTTCCAGCGAAGCAGAAAGGCTGCTCAAGGGAAAGATGCAAGCAACGCGCGGCAAGAGGTCCACAACCGATCATCCGCCCATCT
>JAPKYC010000268.1 GCA_026394505.1 Methanothrix sp. | reverse complement strand
TATATCTGAGTTGGATAGGCAGTAGGCACGACCCCGAGAAAGAGAAACAGGTAGCTTTATCTCTCATAAATGACGGGTGCGACATCATAACCCATACCACTGATTCCGACTCTGTGGGTGATGCAGCCGAGGAGACGGGCGCTTATTATCTTTCCTTTGGCTCAGACACTACCAGGTTCTTCCCGCATGTATTTCTCACCGGTATGGTCTGGAACTGGGAGCCTGTCATGACCGATATTGTAGAATCGGTGCATAACGGGACCTGGGCGTCTCATCCCAAGCATGAATGGTGGTACGGTCTGGCCGAAGGTGCAGTGAAGCTAGCGCCATTCAGCGACCTGGTCCCTGGCGATGTCAGGGAGTTGGTAGAGGCCAAACAAAAGGCGATTATACAAGGAGAGATGGTAATTTTTCCGGGCATGAGCAATTTAGATCTGCTAACGATGTATTATTTGGAGCCCAATGTGGTAGGTGAGCTGCCGAAGTTGTAAGGCTGTGCGTTTCTTGGCTCTAGCTAATTTCACTGGGCTCAAACTCTTTTTTGCGGATCTTGATGAGGCAGTGCTCGATCTGATGATCACGTTTCGCTCGGCAGTTGAGCTGTGTCACTGCCGAGTAACGGTGCGGAATTGTCTAAATTCTCAAATAGCAATCTAAGACCTAACTCCGGTGCTATTTTAGCCATCTGGCAAGCATTTCTGCCAGCTCTCTTTTCTGAAAAGGTTTGGCAATGAAATCGCTCATCCCTGCCTGAATACACTTCTCCCGGTCACCTCGCATGGTAGCGGCAGTCATGGCAATAATTGGAATGCGTGGATTTTGCGCCTTCGATCCTTCCTGACGAATGACTCGTGTGGCCTCGAAACCGTCCATCTCGGGCATTTGGCAGTCCATCAATAGCAGGTCGTAGGGAATTATCTGGAGCACATTGACAGCTTCCTTACCATTGGCCACCACATCAGCTCGAAGGCCCATTTTTTTCAGCATGGCCTGTGCTACTTTCTGATTTACGGGATTGTCCTCTGCCACCAAGATGCGTATCTTGCTTGCTGTTTTCAGAAATGGCAGGCTTTGCAGCGAAGCCTCCATAGCACCATCCTCATCAATTTTTGCAGACATTTCACCGGCTGATCCAGACCCGGCAGGCTGCTTCTCAAACACCGCTGTGAACCAGAAGGTAGACCCTTTGCCTTCTTTGCTTTCCAAGCCGATCTTGCCTCCCATCAATTCTGCCAGATTTTTGGAGATAGCCAACCCCAGGCCGGTGCCACCGTATTGGCGCGTAGTCGAGCCATCCACCTGAGTAAAAGGTGAGAAGAGAATATCCTGTCGATTTGCCGGGATGCCGATGCCGGTATCGCTGACAGAGAAGCGAATTGTGGCATTTGCATTGTCTTCGCTCTCCAGGCTGACGCGGATCACTATATTGCCCTTCTCGGTAAACTTAATGGCATTGCTTCCCAGGTTGACTAGAATCTGGCGCAGCCTTCCCGGATCGCCTCTCAGCCGAGACGGCACGGCGGCCTCTACCAAACAGACCAGCTCCAGCTCTTTCTCATGGGCACCGAGGGCCAGGAGATCTACTACATCTTTCAGCATGGAGCCCAGATCGAAGTCCAGCGTTTCCAGCTCCAGTTTGCGAGCTTCGATCTTGGAGAAGTCCAGGATGTCGTTGATGAGAGAGAGAAGCATCTCACCGCTGATTCGAGCAATTTGTGCATATTCATGCTGCTCAGCATTCAAATCCATATCCAGAAGCATTCCGGTCATGCCAATGACGCCGTTCAAAGGGGTGCGAATCTCGTGACTCATATTGGCCAGAAATTCGCTCTTGGCAGCGTTGGCCTGTTCAGCCTGTTCGGCCATCTGTTCGGCACGTTTAGTGGCATTTTCCAGTTGCTGATTGGCTTTCTTCAGCTCTTCTTCGGTTTGCTTATATCTGGTGATGTCACGAATGGACTCAATGGCACCCACGACAGAACCGCTGCTATCGTACAGTGGAGACGCAATGCCCCAGAGGAATACACTGTTCCTGCTTTTTAGCCTAGGAAGGAAGGTCTCTGCGATTAGTTGATCGCCCTTTCTCGAAATAAAGTAGTATTTCTCTTCAATATCATTTCGGTCCATGAAGACAAGGTCTATGAGGATTGGGCGGCATTCGTTGTAGAACGGGATTGCATAAGCATAATTGCTTTTACCTATCATCTCAGCCTTCAGCATGCCTGTCATCTCCTCAATGGCTCGGTTCCAGGCAATTACCTTTCCACCCCTGTCTATGACGAATGTGGCATCTGGCAAAAAGTTGATGATGTCCGTCAGTCGCTGTTCGGACTCCCTTAGTGCATTCTCCATGTGCTTCCTTTCAGTTATGTCCAGAATGACGCCCACAAGACCTGCTAGTCGATCTTCGGTGTCGAAATACGTGGCTTTGCTGAACATAACGTCGTGCCTGCTTCCGTCGGCATGAGCTACTGTAGCCTCGTACACCTGCGTCCCAGGGTTCCGGAAGAGTTTGTTATCCGCCTCGTGATATACATCAGCCAGGTCACTGGGGTACAACTCGTAGACGGTGTGTCCCACTACCTTTTCTTTGGCAAAGCCCGTAAGAGCCTCAAAGGCCTTGTTGCATCCAAGGTAGACACCCTTAGTGTCCTTGTAAAAGATAGGACTGGGGATTGAATCTATCAACTGCTGCAGAAAATTGAATTGTTCTTGTAGAGTTTTCTCAGTTCTTTTGTGTTCTGTAATGTCACGGATGGATTCTATTGCGCCTATACGGTTGCCCTCATGATCAAAGAGGGGTGCCCCGGTTGCCCACACGTGGGCCCCTTTTCCACCATTCAATGCTGGCGTAAATATTTCCGCGTAGAGTGTGTTTCCTTTTCTTTTAACATATTGGTACTTAGAAGAAAGGTCCTTATCATCTACATCTATGAGATCCAGCAAGTGACCCCTTCGTTCGCCATAGAAGGGGACTGTGTAAGCATAGTCCCCTTTTCCAATCATATTTTCTTTCTTGACCCCTGTCATCTCCTCCATGGCACGATTCCAGGCTATTACCCTCTTCTCGTTATCTATGACGAAGGTTGCATCCGGGAGAAACTCAATGATGGCTGCCAGCCTGCTCTCTGAGTTTCGTAGTGATTCCTCAGCTAGCTTGCGCTCGGTAATGTCGCGAGCAACATGGACGCTTCCTGCGAGTTTCCCCTCTGGGCCGAAAAGTGGAGAGACGCTCACCATGAAATCACCACCTAAGCGATCCTCATGGATCTCAGCAGTGTGGTCGAGCCTGTCTTCTATCAACCGTCTGTGAGGGCAAAAAGACGGAGGTTCAGTCGTACCATGGACAACGTGATAACATGTCAGTCCAACGCACTCTTCTGGAGAGACGCCTAATCTGGTCGCCATGGCTTTATTCGCATGAACAATTCGGTACTCGTTATCGACTATGGCGATCAGATCGGGAACAGAGTCGAAAGTCCGTTCCCAGTCTTCTTTGGCTCTGATAATGGTTTCTTCCTTTTGCTTTCGATCGGTGATGTCGTTGAGCATAACGACCTTGCCGCTGAACTTCTCGCTGACGTCGAGCATCTGCTCGACCTTGACCTGGAATTGGAAGACTCCCTTCCCGATTTGCACCTGTTTCTCGAAAGTGACCTCCTTTTGGCCGCTTGCATCAAATGCTTCTAGCTCATCAGCGATCCATGGAAGAGATTCTCCTGTCTTCTGTTTTTCATAATACGTAGATCCTGGAACGCTGATGCCAAAGAACATCTCCGAAGCAGCGTGATTCAGGTTCTCAATGCGATTCTCCTGGTCAAGTAGAAAAACAGGGTCTGTGATGCTCTCGAAGATAGTTAAGTACTTGTTTTTCTCGTTTGTCATGCAACGATTAGCAGATTGCAGCTCCTCTAACATCCGATTATCGGTAAGACTGTTCCACTCCGTGCAAAAACCCAGCTCAATGCGATCAAAGAATCGATCGATAAACAATAGGTATAGTCGCTCCTCCTCGATCCCAAAGCCTGCTTGCATAATGAGGTCTATGTAACTCTGCTGGTAATATTTCATCAGACCCAAGAACATGCCAAAGCTTACACCCCTTCCACGATGTCTTTGGGCCTCGATGATGCCAAAAGAGGCGATTGGGTCCTTTGTATACTCTTCATCTGGCAGAAGCTCTGGCACGCCGGATTGACGGGCCAGGGTCTCCAGAAGGGATTGAGATATGCCAGCTATGGAGATTCTCCAGGCTTCAGCTAAAGTCGAGGTATATCTGGTGTAACCTTGTTTCTTTGCATAAGCGAGAACCTGTTGCATCAGCCAATCCTCATGATTTGCCACAAGTTCTGCAAACCTCGTCATCATAGTAGGTAACAACCCTCCTAGAAACCCCATTATTAACTGAGTTGGACCAGGTGATATATTTTTGCCCCTCGCCTGCGCGAGCCCTCGCATCTGAGATGCTTCTGTCAGCGCGAGATCTACCTTAATCCAGGCCTCTTCTACCATGCGGTCTATGGTCCAAAGAACGGTCTTGATGCCCAATGGGGCCATAATCAAGCAGGGCAACTTTGAGTGTGGACTGATGCGAATTATTGAAGCCATCCGCTGCAATGCCAACTCCAGCAAAGCTAACCACAAGCAGCGCTAAAAAAGCTATATTCCCGGCCCTGATACTGCATTTCATCGAAACTCAGAGTTTGGGCAATTCGCCTACCACATTGGGCTCCAGGTAATGCATCTTCAACAGATCCTGATCGCTCATGCCCGGGAATATTTCCAGTTCTCCTCTACTAATGGCCTTTTGCTTCTCTTCCACCAGCCGTCTTATATCGGCAGGAACCAGGTCGCTGAAGGGCGCCAGCCCCACAGCGCCTTCCGCCATACCGTACCACCAATCCTGCCCAGGATGAGCCGCCCAGGTCCCGTTATGCACCGCTTCCACTATATCGGTCAAGATCGGCTCCCAATTCCAGACCGCGCCGGTGAGAAACACATGAGGGAAGAACCGGGCCGTATTTGAGCCGCAGGATATGAAGTAGGTGCCGGTCTCCTCCGCAGCTTCACCGGTGGCGTCGGAATCGGAACCATGGGTTATAACATCGCACCCTTCCTTAATTAGTCCAAGAGCCAATTGTTTCTCTTTCTGGGGATCGTACCAACTGCCCACCCACTTCACATGCAGCCTGGCCTGGGGGTTGACGCTCGCGATTCCCCTGGCAAAGGCGTTGATGGCCATCACCACCTGTGGATCGGCAATGGGCTCAACGGCGGCGATTTTACCGGTCTTGGTCATGCGGCCGGCCACCATTCCAGCCAGATACTCGGCTTGATAAAATCTTTCGTAATAGGTTCCCACGTTGGGAGCCAGTTTCTCTCTCCCGCCGCACCACATGAATGTTACATTGGGATATTTGGGGGCAACCTCTTGGATAGCTTCCCCAAAGCTTTCGCTATGACAGAATATCAGATTGGTTTCGTTTTCAGCGTATTCTCTCAATATCTGGGAGGCATCCGGCCCAGAGGCGCTCTCTCTCTCAGAGAGGCTTACATAGGGCAGCTTCCTGGCCATTTTGGCTGCACCGGCGTGGCCCTCGAATGTCCAGCCGTGATCGCCAACGGGGCCGAAATCGAGCAGCGCTACCTTTAGCTCGGATGATACTCCCGATTTATTGAGTTCATCTGCACTGGCCGATGCAATGAAGCCAGCCAGGATCAATGCATAGAGAATTGTGAATGTCACCAGAACTTCGCACTTCGACATACCCGTTCCCTCCCCACCAGAGTGCTTATTAATCTGCTTGGGTTATTTATTAAGTCTTTGCCAGAGTTGCCTGGGAGACCGGCGCCCACAACCAGGGATAAAGGGGAATTTGCCCGCAGTTATGCTAAAGGATGGCATAAGGCACCCATTTAAAGGTTTCATTATCTTTCTTCAGATTGGCTATGGTAAAGGGCACCTCGTCCAAATCTCCCGCCTCATTGAGCTTCATCCAGCCAAATTCGCCTCGATATCTCCCGGCGACTATGGGAAATGCCAGCTTAAATGCCCCAGCATCATCAGAGCCCGTCAGCAGATAGGTATAGGTGATAAGCCAGAGCGCATCGTAATTATTGGCAGCAAAGGAGCTGGCCTCGCGACCGGTTTCATTGAAGATATCCTTCTTTATCTGCTCAAACTTCGGTCCGCTCACCCCCCCGACCACCGGTGAGAGGAAATGCGTCGCAACTGCGAACTCCCCTGCCGTCTGATTCTGACTTATGGCCATCGCCGAAAGATCGTTGCCGTACCACCGAACTTCAGAGAGCACTGGGTCGCCGGCGGCTTGGGATAAGATGGTGACGATTTCGTCGAAAGCTGACACATAGACTGCCACATCGTCAGCGCCCTTGCCCTTAACCGCACTTCTCACCTTGGAACGCAAGAGTTTCAAATCACTTGAGAAGTTCGTGGTCTGTGGATCGTAGCGCACAGCCTCCAGCATCATTCCGTCCACTCGCTCAAACTCACTCTTGGTGGCGTTGAGCATGCCGTCTCCCCACAGATCTCTTCTAGCCAACGGAATTAGTACTTCTATGCCGTCCCTTTGCATCATAACCGCCAGCAAATGAGCCAAAGTGGCATCATCCGGTGCCAGCCGGAAGGTCGTATCATTTCCAATTGCAAGCGCGGGCGCTGTACTGGCACCGCTTATGAGGGTAATTCCATTTTCATTGGCATATTCCCGCACATCGGCAAGAGATTGGCTCTCTTCCGGCCCCACCATAATCCTTATTCCCTGGGCCTGCAGCTCTTTTAGGGCATTCAGGGTCGAATCGGAGTTGGTATGTGTATCCGACACCACCACGCGAACTCGAAACGTTCTCCCAAGGTCCGAGAATAGTTTATTGATATCCGTCTCTGCTATATTCAGAGCTATCTGTGCAGATATTCCATGGTTATCACTATCCCCATGAAGAGGAAGAAGAGCTCCTACGGTTAGAACTCTTTCTGAATAGTCCTGCGAGGTTGAAATACATTGTGCAGCGCTAATGTAGGCGAGCATTACAGCGAAAATCAGAACAGCAGGTCGGACCATCATGCATCAATACTATCATATTATTTGGATTTAGGTTTTGCGGACTATGCAAAAAGATTTTGAACTATGAGATACAACAGTTACTAAAGACTCAAGAATAAGATGGCACTGGGGGCTATGTCTGTTCCAATTCGAAAATTGAGCATATTAGTGCTCGCCATTGCTTTATTTCTTCAGTCCTCTTGTGCCAATGAGGAGAATGATCTGTGGCTGCTCATCTCCAGCTACGAGGACTCTGGAATCACTCCCAATGACCTGGCCACATTTCTGACCGCTCACGGTTACAATGCCAAGCCCGTCAGGTCCTATGTGACGGTGACATTCTCTGGAGGTAAAGAGGTTTACCTGACACCTAATGGCGTCTCCCCCAGGCTGGCAGATTTGTGGATGACAGCTCCGGAAAAGCCTATCGGACCGGTCAGAGTCAGTTTCGATGAGGCCATAAAGAAAGACGCGACCTATGCCATGTCGTCCAATCCCGAGTTTGTAAAGAGCATCAGCAGATCGGTTCTCTTCCCACTGATGCCCCTGGGTATGTGCTATGAGGGATCAAAACAACTGGGAATAATCTACACGGGTTTGGGACATAATATGACGTACATGTTCCATCCCAACAATCCCGGGCACGAATGGGTTTTGGTAGAGGATGGCAGCACGAATACCTGGCTGGCCGTGGATAGCTATTACGGTGTTATGACTACCGGCGATTATTATACGGCACCTTACAGCTTCCCACGATTTGAATTGTTGGATCTGGTGAATCCTCTGTGGAGGATAGGTTGAGATAATGAGTTTGATAGGTGATCGCAAATGAGTGGTAAATTGTTCCGTTTCGTAATGGGTATATGTACATTGGTAATCCTCTGTTTGTTTTGGGCGGACGGCTCCTTTGCCGCCCAGGCAGATGATATCCATGATAACGCCAACCTCGGGCAGAGGAATCTGGCAGGAATCAATCTTAGCGAGGCCCATCTGAATCAGTCCGATCTATCCTATGCCAGGCTCAATCGGACCGATCTATCTCATGCATTTCTCCGGTCCGCCTGGCTTATCGGCTCGGATCTGAGCTATGCGAACCTGGTGGGCGCGGACCTCTCCGGCGCGGACCTCTCCGGTTCCAATCTCACTGGTGCCGATCCGAGAGGAGCTGCCTTCGAGGGTGCAAAGCTTACCAATGCCATACTGTTGGGAGCCAGGCTGGAGGGAGCCAATCTCACGGGAGCGAACCTGGTCGGCTCGGATATGAGCGGATCAGACCTGTCCGGGACAAACCTGGAAGGCGCCCGAATGTCCGGAGCCAAAATGATCGGCTCCAGCCTGAAGAATGCGAATCTGAAGGATGCAGATCTGGCAGGAGCAGATCTTGAGGACGCCGATTTATCAGGAACGGTTATGAGACAGGCTAAATTAATAGGGACCTCGCTGATCGATGTAAACCTCACAGGAGCCGATCTTCGCGAGACGTGTCTTTACGGCAGCGACCTCTCTGGGGCAGACCTCTCCGGGGCAAAGCTGGGAGACGCCACGATACAAAATGCTCACTTGAATGGGGCCAAGCTGAAGGGAGCAGATCTCACCTGGGCCAGATTGAACGATTCGGATCTGTCCGGCGCGGATCTGACCCGCGCCAGGCTCGCAGATGCCGATCTCTCCGGAGCCGACATGAGGGGCATATACCTGATAGGGGCGACGATGCTTGGAACGCATATGAACTGGGCGGATATGAGTGGCGGCTTTCTGCATGGCGGTCAGTTCACCAGGGCGGAGTTCTACGGCACCAACCTGAGTTATGCCGATTTGAGCGAAGCCGACTTGGCCAGAGCCTCGATGATGAGATCTGATATGAGTGGCGCGAATCTGAATGACGCCAACCTGGCCTATGCAGACCTCACCGGAGCCGACCTTGGCGGAGCCAAGCTGCAAAGGACGAAGCTTCCCTATGTAGATCTTACAGATGCAGACCTCTCTGACGCCGATTTAAGAGGCCTCAATCTGGGATACAATTACCTGATAGGGACACAAATGTGCCGGGCCAATTTGAGACAGGCGATCCTCCTCCAGGTTACCTTCAGGAACGTCAACCTTAGCGGGGCAGATCTCAGGGAATCATCCATCAGCAAGTCGGTCATGGAGAATGTGAACCTCGCTGGCGCGGACATGACTGATGTTACGACTGAATCGGACAGCTACTTCAAAGTCAATATGTGCAATTCCAGCCTGAAGGGAGTCTCCGCTTTTGATATTAGCCTTGTCGATGTTGATCTTCGGGGTGCGGACGTCAGTGAGGCCAGAATCAATGATGCGAAGATCGCGAATGCAAATCTCACCGGGGCGGATCTGCATGGAACGGAGATGAATGCAGTGATGATGACCGGAGTTGATCTCACCGGGGCCAATCTGCTCGGGATCAAGTGCGATAAGATCACGCTGCAAAGCCTGAGCCAGGCGAAGCTGGATGGCGCAATTATGAGCGACGATCTGTTGGCGAGCCTCGAGGCGCTAAGAGGAAAGCGACCATAGGTGATTGTTTATGGCGGTTGAAGTGGAGGGCAAATACGGAAAGCAGAT
>JAPKYC010000260.1 GCA_026394505.1 Methanothrix sp. | reverse complement strand
GTTGTCACCGAAGTTGAAGGTGCCGGTAGGGCTCCCGTGGAATCCCATCTTTTCTTCGATTTTAGCTATCTCGTAGTCGTTTCTCCTGCCCAGGGAGCCGTCGTCGTTAACGATGTATTTGGGGACGATGAATATGGAAATACCTCTGGTACCGGCAGGATCGCCTTCGATTCGGGCTAGAACGGGATGGATGATGTTTGCGGTGAGGTCCTGATCCAAACCAGTGATGAAAGATTCGGTCCCCTGAATCAGGAAGGTGCCGTCGGGCTGACGAATCGCCTTGGTGCTTTGGTTGCCTACGTCGGTGCCGGCGTTTGGTTCGGTAAGGCACATGGTTCCTCCCCACTCTCCGGAGATCATCTTCGGCAGATATTTATTTTTCTGAGCCTCCGATCCGTAGGTCTCGACGAGGTGCGATGCTCCATCAGCCAGGAAAGGCAGAACCAGAAAGCCAAGGTTATGGATGAACCACTCCTTGGCGGCTACAGTTATGCAATAGGGAAGACCCTGGCCGCCGATTTCCTGTGATTTGCCCATAGCGCTCCAGCCGCCGTCGCTATAGAGTTTGTACAGCCGGTGGAAAGACTTGGGAACGCTGATCCTACCGTTTTCCAACCTGCACCCTTCACGGTCCGATTCCACCAGAGTGGGGAATATCTCTTCCACCGCAAACTTTTGCGCCTCCGTTAGAATCATGTCAAACATGTCTGGAGAGAAGTCCGTGTATGGAGCCTTCTCGCAAAGCTTATCCACCCCCAGCATTTCATAGAGCACAAACTTCTGGTCCCGTTCGTCTACAATCAAGTTCGCCATATCATTTTTCCTTTAATATTATTAGGTCAGTTTTTGACTGATTCCTTCTTTGTCATCGCGGTGTACTTTCCTTAGGCGAAGGCAGATATATCTGCCTTTGCCCTGCGCAGTAATCGGGCTAACGGGTAGTCTTGGCAACTGTAACTTATTATAAAAATATTTTATTTAGAAGGAAGAGCGGCGATGAAGCTGCCGGTCAACTTTACACCCCCCAACGCATCGACAGCCTGAATGTCGCACTGGATGCGGTTCTCCCCACCTTCCGCGAACTTGTTCACTACATTGCCGGTGACGGTAATTGTAGCACGGGCTTTCGTATTTTCAATATCTGCCAGATCGGCCGGTTCCGTCATTCCGGAGAAGCGAACCTTGAAATTTTTTAAGCATTTGTTATCGATCCATTCCGTGATGGCACGGCTCGTTATCCCCATGATCAGCATTCCGTGGGCGATAACCCGCGGCATACCGAACATGGCCACGAAGGTCTCGTCATGGTGCAGGGGATTGAAGTCTCCGGAGGCGCCTGCATAACGGACCAAGTGAGTTCTCGTGAGAGGGTCCGACGTAAAGGCGGGCATAGCGTCGCCGATATTTATATCTTCGAAGTAGATTTCTTTAGCCATGGAGTCCTCCTTATCTTTCCACTAAGGTAGAGCGGGATTTGATGATGAGCTCTCCCCGTTGATTGCGGATTTCTGTTTCAATAACTGTGAATTCCATAAATTTACCAGGTTTGTCTTTCTTTTCCTTCTCGTACATATCGACGACTTTAGATTTTCCCGTCATAATGTCGCCGGGATGGATGGCGCCCATATAATTGTATTCCTCCTCGCCATGGAGAAGCTTGAATATGTTTATGCCCAGGGATTGAATGACAG
>JAPKYC010000032.1 GCA_026394505.1 Methanothrix sp. | reverse complement strand
CAGGCGGAACGAATGCACTAGTAGAAGTATGGGTGACGATGGCAATGGCAGACAGGAAAATAACGGCTCGAGGAGCCGGGGCTGATATAATCATGGCATCGGTCGAGGCGGTGCTGGAGGGCATCAACCGGCTGATGCGACGGGAAGAGGAGGACAAAGCCAGATGTCTCAAAAGATGACTGGTGCTCAGGCGGTACTGGAGAGCCTGAAGAGAGAGGGCGTAGATGTAGTATTCGGGCTTCCCGGCGGTGTGCTGCTACCTCTTTACGATGCCATCTACCAGTCCGATATTCGTCATATTCTGGTGCGCCATGAGCAGGGCGCGGCGCATATGGCGGACGGATATGCCCGAGCCACGGGAAAGGTGGGGGTGTGCATTGCCACCTCCGGGCCCGGGGCCACCAACCTGGTCACCGGCATTGCCAATGCCTACATGGATTCCGTGCCCATGGTGGCCATCACGGGCCAGGTGAACACCTGGCTGATTGGAAAGGACGCTTTTCAGGAGGCTGACATAACCGGGATCACTCTGCCCATAACCAAGCATAATTACTTATTGAGAAGTGCCAAGGATATCACGCGAGTCTTCCGGGAGGCTTTCTACATCGCCCGCACCGGCCGCCCCGGCCCGGTACTGATCGATCTGCCTAGAGATGTGACTGTAGATGAGATAGAGTTCACCTGGCCACAGGTAGATCTGCCCGGCTATCACCCTTCCGTTAAGGCGCATGAGATGCAGATCAAGAAGGCAGCCAAAGCGCTCATGGAGGCGGAAAGACCCGTCATTTATGTGGGCGGCGGAGTGAAGTATGCGGCTGCGCACGGCGAGCTGTTTGAGCTGGCGACAAAGATCAACGCCCCGGTTACTACTACTCTTATGGGGTTGGGCTGCTTTCCTGAGGATCATCCTCTATCGCTGGGCATGCTGGGCATGCACGGCACAAAGTATGCCAACTACTCCATTCAGGAGTCCGATCTCATTTTGGCTATCGGCGCGCGATTTGATGATCGGGTAACGGGAAAGATCTCCAGCTTTGCGCCGCGGGCCAAGATCGTTCACATCGATGTTGATCCTGCGGAGGTGGGCAAGAATGTGCGGGTGGACATTCCCGTGGTGGGGGACGCAAAAAATGCCCTGCAAGGACTCTTAAAAGAGGTCGGCCCCAAAGGTAGGAGCGAATGGAATGAGAAGACGGAAGGCTGGAAGAAGGACTATCCTCTGCGCTATATTCCGGACATGTTTGTCATCAAGCCGCAGTATGTGGTTGAGAAGCTGTGCGAGATTGCACCGGACGCCATCATCACCACGGAGGTGGGGCAAAATCAGATGTGGGCGGCACAGTTCTTTGTGCATAAGGATCCGCAAAAGTTCATATCCTCCGGGGGCCTCGGTACCATGGGCTACGGCTTTCCTGCGGCCATCGGAGCCAAGATAGGCCGGCCGGAGTGCGATGTCATCGACGTGGCCGGGGACGGAAGCTTCCTTATGAACAGCCAGGAGTTGGCCACGGCGGTCGTCAACGACATTCCCGTGAAGGTGGCGGTGCTCAACAATGGCTGCCTGGGGATGGTTCGACAGTGGCAGGAGCTGTTCTTTGAGAAGAGGTACTCAGCGACGATTTTGGGCCGCACCAGCCCCGATTTCGTGAAGCTGGCCGAGGCCTATGGGGCGGTGGGCCTGCGGGCCACCAAGCCAGCGGAGGTCGAGCCGGTCATTCGCGCCGCAATGGCTACAGACAGGCCGGTAGTTATGGATTTCATTGTCAATCCGGCGGAGAAGGTCTCACCAATGGTTCCGGCGGGAGCAACTCTAGGCGAAATTCTGGAGCTGGAGTGGTGCGATGAGGCCCAATCCTGCCATCTGGAGAAGATCTACGCCCAAGGCAGAAAAGAGATCCTGGGCCAGGAGGGGTTCTAGATGCAGCACACCATTGCCGTCATTGTGGAGAACAAGTCCGGGGTGCTGACGCGCATCGCCGGCCTCTTCAGCCGCAGGTCCTTTAACATCGACAGCCTCTCCGTAGGAGCGACGGAAAATCCGGATTACTCGCGCATGACCATCACCGTGCAGGGCGACAGAGATGTCCTGGAGCAGGTCATAAAGCAGCTGTCTAAGCTGATCAATGTCATTCGCGTCAGCGAGCTGGAGCCGGGCGAGTCCATAGAAAGGGAGCTGGCCATCATCAAGGTGAACGCGGACAAAGAGAGCCGAAGCGAGATCATGCAGATTGTGAACATCTTCCGGGCCAAGATCATCGATGTCTCGCATAAGTCCATGATCATCGAGGTTACGGGAGACGAGGAAAAGGTCGATGCCATTGTGCAACTGCTGCGCCAGTTCGGCATAAAGGAGATGGCCCGCACCGGGAAGGTATCGATGGTGAGGGGCGCGAGGGTAATCAAGGCTTGAGGA
>JAPKYC010000279.1 GCA_026394505.1 Methanothrix sp. | reverse complement strand
ATCCCGTAATATCGGCAGGCAGCAACGATTGAGGCGTCATTGGGAAGCAATCTGTAAGTGGCAACTGATTCCAAAAGGAGATCCGGATCCTCGGGGATTGACAAAATCTCAATTCTGTATTCTGTTAGGAATGATTTTAGCGGCTCAAGAAAAATCCTGGCTGTTTCATTTAGCTCCTTTTTTAATTGATCTCTCAGCTTGAATCCATAACAGCCATAGATAAGCGAAAGGCCGATATATGCTGCTTCATTGCGCGTTTCTGTGAGCTCTGTGTCTCTGTGGTTAATAATAGTAGCTTTATAATAAATCTTAGAAGGAAATACTTTTGGATGACATTCAAATAGGAATTCACGCTACAGAGAGCCATTCTTCGCGGCTTATTCTCCCATCACGCAAAATTCTCGATAAGAGCCTGATGCTTATATCCTCTCCATGATGAGGATTTGGAAGTCGCACATAGATGCCGCTCCTCCTCATGTATTCATGGTCGCCACCAGGATATGGCCCTTCGAAGTCCAGGCAGTTTAACCGCCGCATCAGCTCTCTCCTAGAAACAGGAGTAATTCGATTAGACAACGCCCACAGGCTCCGAGGATGCAGTTATCGTATGGCTGCCCATCGGGGGTATTGGATCACCTAATCTCAGCCTCAAAGCAATCCATCCCTCTATAACAGAAATAAGCTCATTGCGGCAATCCTCAAAGGTCTTACCTGTTGCCCATACTCCGGGAAGCTCATGCACATGGGCGTAGTAAGGCTCAGGCTCATCATCTTCCATGATCTCATATTCGGCCCGCTCTAACGCAGCTTTAATGTATTCTGCAAACATATTATAATCCTATGGCCCTTTATGGGATTTAATCTTTTTCACTTATTATCATTGCTAGCATCAAACCAGGATCACTGGGGAGTGATATGATGTTATTTCAAACCATCTAATGCATTCATAGACGCTCTTGCTGACCCAGCCCCCTTAAAGTTCCTGGCTTCCAATCTCCAAAGCACCCTAAGGTGCGGTAGCGGCAGTCTCACCCCCTTGGGCGTGATCCTGTATCGGATGTGCTCGCCCCCCACCCTCTCGGCCAGCCCGTTCTTGATGAGGAGATCCAGGTAGGGAACCACAGTATGGAAATTTAAGAATAGACAATTTGTGTCTTATTTGCGCCCGCACACTTGCAAAATCTTGCAGAGTATGTGGTCTTTGAATCGCTTGCGTCCCATAGGGGAGATGGTATTATCTAAGATACTTATAAAAGTTTCTGATGAGTGATAAGTAAGATAGGTAGTATGAGCGGGTTATGGCTGGGATGCCCTATCTGTTAAGCTGGGTGTGTTAGCGATGGGCGGGATACGGGTGGTTTACGGAATAGAACCACAGAGTCACAGAGCACACGGAGGACGGACGGAGACGACTATTAAATCCTTGATCAATAATCTATATTTTCAGGTCGCCAAAGATTCAGCCATGCAACTCTCTTGAAGTCCCTATCGTTGCTGGCCATGCTGACAATGCCGTTTGCTTGCATTATCGCAAGATGGGCTGCGTCTGCAGCAGTTAGCATATATTTACGGGAAAGCCTGACAAATTCAGGGTATGTGGTACTGTTCAGAAGAGTTATTCCAAAGCTGGATAAGAGCTCCATCTCGTCCCAGACTCGTCTCAGCTCTCCAATTATTTTCGGCTCCCTTTTGATTAACATCGGGACATTATGGGCCTCAATTCCTTCCGTTTCAGCAATTTCTGCCGTCATGAGCCTATGAAATACCTCATTCAAAGCTAGATCTGAGGTAAAACCCATTACCTCATTTTTTTCTACACGCTTCAGGAAGTCACGACAGCTCTTACCATATGCGGAATGTTCGAAAACCGCGTATAAAAATATATTCGTATCTATGAATACTCGTTCGCCAGAAGGGAGTTGAGATAAAATCAATCCCACATCTCCAGAT
>JAPKYC010000021.1 GCA_026394505.1 Methanothrix sp. | reverse complement strand
GCCAGCATGCCCACCGCCCCCGAGGCCAGGTCGAGCAGCTCAAAGCCGATGCGCCGATCTTTGTAACGCTTATCTCGGGCCAGCACCCCACCCACGCGCATGCCTGCGCCTGCGGCCACCTTGGCCACCAGAGTGGATTTGCCGATGCCGGGGGATCCGGTGACTGCTATTCTAAACGCCATATTGCCCCCTCATCCTTTCCGCGTAGCGGCTCAGGCTCTCTACGTCTTTTATCTCTTTCTTGACCAGCTTTTTAAGGCGGCTTCGGATCTCTTTGTCCGGTCGCGAGCCCGCGGATCGCAGGTGGCGCTCGATCGTCCTGCACATCTCATCACCTTTGCCATCCCAGTCGGTGAGAAGTATGATATGGGCGTAGCTTCGGGCTGCATCCTCAGCCAGGTCCAGAGCCCTGCAGCGCGAGGCCATGATCACCGGTCCCGGCAGGCCCAAAGCGCGCAATGCCTGCATGTCGCGCCTTCCCTCGACAATTACCGCCGCACCCTGGTAGGAAGCATCGAGAAGGGAAGCTATCAGCTCCTCAAGGGCCTCCAGATCATAAGTCCTCTTGGGACGGCTCTCATGCTCAACTCTACCCCAAGTCATATTTTTCCAGCACAATTATTTCATCTTCTGCGTTAATGCAAAGACGGCCTCATCCTTTGTCATACCTTTTACCAAAAGAAGCTTTCTGGCGCTCCGCTGGCCGCTTAAGACCGCTACCATTAGCTCGGAAATGCCTAGCGTCCTGGCCAGTTCCTCCGTCAGTTGCCGATTAGCCCGTCCTCGCGACGGCTCCTCAGTCAGATGGGCTTCTATTGACCTTCGCCAGGGATTGAAGCCGGAGGGCACAGCCAGCCGGGAGGAGCCGGGCACCACTTCAAAGCTGATGATGCAGCCACGAGGATGAGACTTAACCGCCTCGCAAATGTCCATTAATCCTAAAAGAGGCGTCCTGGAGCTTAAAGCTACCGTTTTGGCAAAAAGTTAAAATAGCGCCAGCGATGAAAGGAGAGAGGTTCGATGAAGATCAAGCAAGTCGTCGTCCTGGCTGGTCAGGCTCAGGTGGCAAGTTCCATTCTTCCCGGCTTGGAGCAGCTTGGCCTGCAAATCTGCGACCGGCTCCCTGGCATTGGAAAGGATTGCCTTTTGATATGCGATCCGGAATATGGAACAACTCCTGCGGGCTCGCTTCTCATTCGCCAGGCTCTGGCCAATGGAAGTCCTGTTTTATTAGACAACACCCAATTGTCATCGGTTTTAGAAGAGATCAAGCAGACGAGCGGCCTTTCTTTAGTGACCAGAAATAACCTGGAGACATATGCCATCTTTCGGTGTCTGCAAAGCGACTCACAAAGACTTGCCGCCCTTCAGGCCGGCCAGAACGCCATGCCCCGCTATGCAGTGGCCGCCTATGAGAAGGTGCAGGATCTTCGTTACGGAGAGAACTGGCACCAGAAGGCGGCACTCTACAGCAAGCCGAATGGTCTGGGCCTGCATAAAGCCAGGAAGCTGAATGGACGGGAGATGTCCTACAACAATATGGTCGATGCGCAAACGGTGCTGGAGATGCTGATCGATCTATCGGAGTACGACAGCATACCGGTGGAGAGGCCCCTCTGTGTCATTGTGAAGCATGCCAATCCCTGCGGCGTGGCCTATGGCGAAAGCTTGGCTGATGCTTATCGTCTCTCTTTTGCCACCGATCCCAAGTCCGCCTTTGGAGGCGTCATCGGCATGTCTTTGCCGGTGGATTTGGACACAGCTCGCGCCATCGGCGACAGCTTCGTAGAGGTGCTGCTGGCCCCGGGCTATGAGCCCGAGGCCCTATTGCTGCTCACGGAAAAGAAGCCCAATCGCAGAATATTAGATATTGGAGATCTGCTGGCCAAAAAGGATGAACTTTATGGGGGCTTCTATCAGAGAAGCATCTTCGGTGGCATGATGCTCCAGGATTATGATACCGGCGACATCAAGGAATGGAAGGTAGTAACCAAGAGAGCTCCCACAGACGGGGAGTGCAAAGCCCTTCGATTTGCCTGGAAGGTCTCCAAGTATGTCAAGTCCAATGCCCTGGTTTATGCCACAGAGTGCCGGACCATAGGCATAGGATCGGGCCAGGTGAGCCGGGTGGATGCAGCGCGCTTTGGTGCGGAAAAGGCAGAAGAGCACGGACTATGTACTCGAGGGACGGTAGCTGCCACGGATTCATTCTTCCCCTTCCGAGACGGGCTGGATCAAACCTTCCAGGCCGGAGCTGTTGCCGTAATTCATCCCGGAGGGTCCATACGGGATGCAGAGGTGATTGATGCCGCCAATGAGCACGACATGGCCATGGTCTTCACGGGCATGCGCCATTTCCGACACTAAAATTAAATGCAAAGGAAAGGCCATCTTCGCGCATCTCGCTCTTGCGCTTTTCATTTGCGTATCATTTAATCCAGCCTCGGCCAGCATTATCCAGGCGGGAGCGGATATCCAGACGGCTATAAACTCAGCCAACGCGGGAGACACGATAGTAGCAGGTCCGGGAGAAGTGAGCCGCTTCGAGGTGGACCGGCCGTTAACCATTGAGGGACAGGGCGGCCCCATTCTCACTGCTGCTCTGCAGAAACCTGCCATAATAGTGAACAGCTATGGCGTAACTATCACTGGATTATGCATAAGAGGCGTGGGCAAGGACGAGAGTGCCAAGTTCAATTACTATATGCAAAATCCCGCGGCTGCGGCTGGAGGGCGCTTCGATGATCCCAATTCGGCCATAGTTGTGAGGGGCGACGGCATATCTATAAAAAATTGCAGCATCTTTGGAGCGCAGGTGGCAATTTCTGCGGAGAATGTGCGGGATCTGGTCTTGCAGAATATGACCATGGATGGCTGCGATACTGGAGCGTCAATCCTGCAAAGTGCCCAGGTAAAAGTTACCGCCTGTCGCATAATCAACTGCAAAAAATACGGGCTTGATATTGAAAGGTCTCGCGATGTGGTGCTTGACAATAACAGCATTGTAAACAACACCAACGCCGGCATACTCCTCAAAGAGACGAACGAAGGCATTATTCAGGATAATATCCTCTCCATGAACACCTTTGGGCTGTCCCTTTGGAATGCGTCGTATAACCAGGTCCGAAGAAACCGGGCCGATCATAATTATTACGGAATCCTGGTGACAGCCTCGTCCAACTACAACAACATCACTGAGAATGTGGCCGAGGATAACAGCAGAAGCGAGATTGTGAAAGGATTTGGCATCGGCATCAGCCTGCAAGAGAACAGCAGCAACAACCTGCTGATCAGAAACACTGCCAGGGGCAACTTCAACGGCCTTGAACTCTCCCGGGGCTGCAAGTTCAATGCCGTCTACGACAACAACGCCTCCGACAACAAACACGGCATAAGGCTCAATGAGAATCGGAATAACCTCATCTTCGGCAACAACTTCTTCCATAACGATATCAATGCCTATGAGAATACCAGCCTCAATATCTGGAATACCACTATCGGCAACTACTACAACGATTATCGGGGAAAAGATGAGAATAATGATGGCATAGGCGATCAGCCCTATTCCCTTCCGGGACCACAGTCCCATTCCTTTGACTTCCGGCCCCTCATCCGTCCTTACCGGGAGGCGGAAATGGACAGCGCATCGCTTCGGACTGAGGTTAAGAAATATGCCGTGTACGGGCCGGCTGATGAGGAGTTCCCCTCCACCCGGATACAGAACGGTGTCGTGGTGATATCCCGCAAAGCGTCCAGTTCGCCGCCCCAATGGTCCGACTCAAGGGCCTTTGATGCCAGCGCTCCGCCTTTCCAAAAAGAGAATGATTTCTAATGGATCTCATAACGGAGGGCGCCATCACCTTTGAGACCGGGGGCGCTTTCTACAATCCCAAGATGCTTCTCAACCGGGATATCGGCGTAGCTATGGCTGGCAGCCTGGGCCTCTCCGACTATCTGGACGCCCTGTCCGCCAGCGGCATTCGCGGGCTAAGAGTGGCTAAGGAAGCAGGCGTCGAAAAAGTGACCTTAAACGACGTCAGCCCCCAGGCTTGCCGGCTCATGGAAAAAAACCTGGACAGAAATGGTCTGACCGGCACGGTAAACTGTTGCAATGCCAACGTTCTCCTGCACGAGCAACACTTCCAGGCTGTGGACCTGGACCCCTTCGGCTCTCCCTCTTCCTATCTTTCCGCAGCCAGCCGGTCCGCTCTCTCTTATCTATTCATCACCGCCACCGACACGGCGCCCCTCTGCGGTGCCCATCTCATGAGCGGTATCAGGAAGTACCTGGCAGTTCCACTGCGTACAGACTATCACCGGGAGATGGGGGCCCGAATTCTGCTCGGCCTGGCGGCCCGCGAGCTGGCCCGCCTGGATAAAGCCATGCATCCCATGCTCACCCACGTTACCGATCACTATGTGAGAACTTACCTGCGTGTGATCAAGGGAGCAAAAGCAGCGGACAGATGCCTGGAAAAACTGGGCTATGTCGAGCACTGCAAAAGCTGCGGCAGCTTTGTCATCCTGGAAGGACCCCGGCCCGCAGGTGTGTGCGGTCATTGCTTTGCCAAGACGACCCTGGCCGGCCCTCTGTGGCTCGGCGGGATACAGGAGTCCGAGATCATCGAGAAGGCCTTTGCTTGGGTGGGCCTGAGCCGCCGGGCTAAAAAACTTCTTGGTACATGTGCGATCGAAGCGGAGGTGCCCATGTACTATGATCATCATAGCATATGCGAGAGACTGCACATCACCCCCGGCAAGATAGAGGATACATTAGAGCGGCTGCGAGAGAATGGGCATCGGGCTTCCCGCACTCATTTTTATGGATTGGGCATCAAGACCGATGCGGCAATGGGAGAGGTAGAGGCGGCCATAAGACCGGCTTGATTTCTATCGGTTTTTCAACCTAAAACTTAATAAAGGAGAAGAGACCTAATAGTGATAGCTGCATTATGATAGGATAATGCAGGAATTCGCGGCACGAGGTGACGTTTATTACCCCCTTCATTGCTACTCCCTTTCGCATCTCGTGCCATCCCTTGTTATATTATTCTCTTCGTGATCACGTCCGTCCTCCTACAAAAGATGCTGCCCGGCACAAAACTGTAAAATAATAGATGGTTAATTCGTAGGCCATGAAAATTGCTCTCGTTGGCGGAACTGGCGACATCGGCACGGGATTTGCCGTGCGTTGGGGGCAAAAGCATGAGATCATCATCGGCTCACGAAATGTTGATAAAGCCAGGGAGAGCGCCGCCGCGGTATTGCAGCTTTTAGGGGCAGCAGCCGATGTACGGGGCACGGACAACGCCGGTGCCGTTGCTACGGCTGATGTGGTCGTTCTATGCGTGCCCTATGAGCATCTGGCTTTTGTTACAGCAGATCTAAAAGACTCCTACAAGAGCCAGCTCGTCATCTCGCCCGTGGTGCCCATGATCTACAATGGCAAGTTTTTCTTGTATAACCCCCCCGCCGAGGGAAGCGCAGCCCTGCAGACGAGGAGGCTGCTCCCAAAAGGCGTTAGATTGGTCTCTGCCTTCCATACCATCTGCGCCGCAGCTTTGCAGGATATTGAGAGGATGATGAAGGGGGATGCTTTTATCTGCGGCGATGAAGCGGAGGCCATAGATATCGTTATGGAGCTGGCCGGTGAGATAAAGAGCCTGCGGCCACTGAAAGCAGGTCCTCTGGCCGCCTCTTCCCTGGTGGAGAGTCTGACGCCCTTTCTGCTCAATGTGGCCCGCAAGAACAAGATCAAGGATGCGGGGATTGCAGTCGTTTCCGAACGGAAATTATCTGAACAAATGGCTAAAATAATTAAGAATTAAAGAATAGCCATTTTTTATCATCTCCCAGATCATCTCTGCCGAAATGTTCAGTCCCAGCCACTGCCAGATGAGATAGCCGCCGATGAACATCCCTAACATGGCTCCCAGATTGGATAGTGCCGCCACCAGGATGACCTTGAAGAGGCGGTTTTGCATCATCTGCGCAAAGCTGTCTGCAGCAGCCAGCGTTTTCAGGTCGGATACGGTCGGCTTGAGCTTCCTGGCCTCCACCATTCCGGCGAACCAGCCCGCCGCCACAAAGGGATTGAGTGTCGTCATCCAGGCCACCATGAGCGCTGTCAGGACGGAGAGCGGATGGCCTCTGGCCAGGACCACTCCAAAAGCCGACAGCCCTCCGGTTACCACGAACCAGATGACGAAAGCCTGGAGAATGATCTCGCTGGACTGGGCCGTGACCAGCACTAAAGCAATGGTGGCCAGGATGAGCAGGCTCACCACTACCCCAAATATCTTGACAAAGGTGATCTTTTGGCCGGGCTTCTCATTCAAGCCTTCCAGGGCGGGAATATTCTCCGGATGCTCCAGATGCTTGACGATGCCCTCTCTATGACCCGCCCCTACCACGGCCAGCACCCGGCCCTGTTTGGAGAGCAAGTGCAGATTTCGAGCCAGGTAGGCGTCGCGCTCATCCACCAGCACATTGGCCGCCCCTGGGGAGATCTTCCTAAACTCCGCGATCATCTGGGAGACGATATCTGCCTGGGTGATGCTGTCAATATCAATTTCTTCAACATCTCCCCAGCCAAGAGTCGCCGGTATCAGGGATCCGACCAGCCTGATCTTATCAAAAAATCCCATGGCCGACCAGAAGCGCTGAATGGTAATGCCTATGTCCCGGTCTACCAGCGCCACCCGCGCGCCTGCTCTCTTGGCCGCTTCTATGGCCGCCAGCATCTCCGAGCCGGGCTTGACCCCCAGCTCCTCGCCGATCTTTCTCTGGATGTAGGCCAAAAACAACTGCACCAGGAAGAAAAAGAGCTTTCCGCCACTTAAAAGCTCACTGATCTTGATCTCCTTCTCTACCTCCTGGCCGATAAGAGCCCGATAGCGAGCAGGACACAGCTCCACAGCCACGATATCGGGCCGCATCTCCTCTATTTTGCTGATTACTTCCTGAACGCTTTTTTCTGAGACATGGGCCGTTCCTACTATTATGATCTCATGGGACTCGCTGCCTGCGGGCTTTTCCACCGGCTCCACCAGCAGGCAAGAAGAAGCGTCGGCTTCCTTAATATTATTCTCCAAATTTATTACCTCTTAATGCAACCGCTCACTGCACAGCTCAATGGCCCTGACCAGGTCCTCCCTGGAGACGATGCCCACCAATCGGCCCTCATCCATCACGGGCAGTCGGCGAATTTGCAGGTCATTCATCATCTTCATGGCAGTCGATGCCTCCTCCTCAGGGCCAATCAAATATAACTTTCTTGCCATCACCTGATCGACGCGAGTTTGGGCGCGCAGAGCTTCAGGAACCTTCTGCAGATCGGTCAAGGTGACAATTCCCTCCAGGGCCCCGCCTGACATTACAGGATAGCCTCTATGCTTTTCCCGGAACATCAGCTCTTTTAGCTCCTCAAGTGTCATTTCCATAGCAATGCTGCGCACCTTTGCGGACATTATGTTTCTGACTAAAATTCCCTCCAGGCTGACGCTTATTTCGGTAGCTTTCTCCTCCTCAGATGCACCCACATAGACGAAGAACGCCACAAAGAGGAGCATGAAATTTAAGGAGGACAGGCCCAGCAGAAACATGAGCGTCGCGAAGATCTTTCCGATATCAGCAGCACGTCGGGTAGCTTTTACATAAGGCATGCGGGTGGCAAACCAGGCTCGCAAGAGGCGGCCCCCATCCATGGGAAAGGCGGGGAGGAGATTGAAGGCCATGAGGATGAGATTCATGATGCCCAGTGTCCAGAGCATGATGGCCGGAGCATTGCCTGCACCGGCAAAGACGGCAGCCGGCCCGGCCAAATAAACCGAGATCAATCCCAGAACGCCGCTTACAGCCGGCCCGGCAAAAGCCATCTGCAGCTCCAGGCGCGGATTTCTGGGGATCTCCTCCATGGAGG
>JAPKYC010000245.1 GCA_026394505.1 Methanothrix sp. | reverse complement strand
AGCCCCAGCTCAATGATATCCGCCCCGGCGGCAGCCAGTCGCCGCACCAGGTCGGGCGTTGCCGCGGGCGTCGGGTCCCCGGCGCAGATGTAAACGATCAGGAGGGGCGCTTCTTCAAATGCTTCAGAGATTTTCATAGTCCATCACCGTTGCCAGATCCTTGTCGCCCCGACCGGAGATGTTAATGATGGCCAGATCACCCAGGGCCTCTGGCTCCTGCAGGGCATAGCCCACCGCATGGGCCGACTCCAGAGCCGGGATGATGCCCTCCAACTTGGAGAGGGCATGAAATCCTCGCATGGCCGTTTTATCGTCGGCGATCTTGGTAAGCACGCGCCCCTTCTCTGCCAGAAAAGCCAGCTCCGGGCCCACGCCGGGATAGTCCAGGCCTGCAGCCACGGAATAGGACTCCAGAATCTGGCCGTAGGGGTCCTGCAAAATTTTGGTAAGAGCGCCGTGCAGGACTCCGTCTGTGCCGCGGGCAAGACTGGCTCCATGGTCTGCCGTCCTGTCCGTCCGACCGGGACCGCGCCCACCCGCCTCCACGGCCAGGAGGCGCACCTCCGCGTCCTGGAGGAAAGGAGCGAAGATGCCCATGGCATTGCTGCCTCCCCCCACGCAGGCCGTGATGCTGTCGGGCAGACGGCCCTCCGCCTCCTGGATCTGCCTTCTCGCCTCATGGCCTATGACGCTCTGAAAGTCGCGCACCATGCTGGGAAAGGGATGAGCGCCTGCAGCCGTGCCCAAGAGATAATGGGTGTGATCAAAACTGGAGGCCCAGTCTCGCATGGCCTCGTTGATGGCGTCCTTCAAAGTTCGCGAGCCGGAGCGTACAGGTATGACCTCTGCACCCATCAGTTGCATGCGGTAGACATTCATCTTCTGCCGCTCCATGTCCACCTCGCCCATGTAAACCTGGGTCTCAAATCCCAGATTGGCTCCCACAATGGCCGTGGCCACGCCGTGCTGGCCGGCGCCCGTTTCAGCGATGAGCCGGGTCTTGCCCATCTTCTTGGCCACTAGCGCCTGGCCCAGGGTATTGTTGAGCTTGTGCGCCCCGCCGTGCACCAGATCCTCTCTCTTCAGGTAGACCTTGCGGCCCAGTTTTTGGCTTAGGTTACGGGCACAGTAGAGGGGGGTTGGCCTACCGGCAAAAGTTTTTAGAGCCAGGTTCAACTCCTCCTTGAAATCATCGCTCTTCATGAGGCGCTGGTAAGCTTTCGCCAGCTCCGCCAGGGGCGGGACCAGCGTCTCAGGCACAAAGAGGCCGCCGTACTTGCCGAACTTGACTGCGGACGTATCGGATATCAGACTATGCAAAGGATCACCGGCTTGTATATGCTTTTGATGTACTGATTAATACTATGATGTACTAAAAGGTACATCATTGGTTATATTTAAACTTAATCACCGCATCGGCTTTGCATGTAAAGTTCCTAAAAATAGGGACTTAATTGCAGACATAGGACTTTATTACATCGAGAGAAAACATTAATTAAGAGGGAATAAATGCCATTTTTTTAAATTACTCCACCGTCTTGGCCTAATTTCGCTGGAGTTGTAGTGATTTTATGGATTACTTGCATTTGCACCCCGTATATGGGATCTCCATTCTCGTCATGCATGTCTGTTAAAGAGGCACTAACTAATATTGCTCTAACAGATAATTTTTCTCCCGTGCTTAGTTCGTATTCATTCCATTCCTCTTTTATAGTTTCATAATTTAAATTCGGCTTTTTTATCCTTTTTGCGACATCGCTGAGAGGAATCGTAGGCGTAGGTTGCCCTTTCATTTCAGACGGAGAAAATGAGGCGGCAAACGTTTTTTCATTTAATCTCACATCAGTACCATTCTTGATTACCTTAAGAAGGATGGCCCTCACTCGAATGATTGTCATATCCTCGATAGAGTACTCGCTGAAACCTTCGCGAATAATATTAAAATCTGTGTACCCATAATCTTCTATTTTACCCATAATATCTCTCCTCAAGGCGGGAAGATTACTTTCGAGATGATGAGTCCTAAAACTACTCCGAGGACTCCCGAGCTAACTAAAATGACCACAATGGTATTTAATCCTCCTTTATAATACCACTTTGTTTCTTCTAGCGCTCTAATACGAGTGTCACTGGTATTTTTATAAGCAACTAAGTCCTCAAGCTGAGATTTTTGCTCCTCTAGCCCCCGGACTCGTGTTTCTAACTTATCTAACGCGGTGATGATTTCTGAGATTCTTTCAACTTTTGAGGATAGAGAAACCAAACTCATTTCCAGAGAACTTGCCTTCTCCCGAACGATATTTAATTCAGTACTTTCTCCAGAAGATGTCATGTGGTGGCCCTGGTCAAAATCGCGCTTTTATTGAATCGAACTTTTCAAATTGCTCGTCCAGGTTCCTATCTAATTTGTTGATTAAGGCATGCATGGAAGTAAGATGAGCACTAATTGCTCCAATTTCCACACTTCTCTCCACGATTGAATCGAGTTGCCTTTTTGTCAAGATGTATTCTACATCAGGTCTAATCATACTCACCGAGTCTACTACCATTTCTTCAAGTGATACGCCTTTACCACTTCCAGTTGATGCCCTTCCCAAAATTTTCGTGTTAAATTTAGATTCTTCGGAGATGTCACCATCTGATGTCAGTATCTCGTGATAAGGAGAGATGGTTTCATACATGCCACTCGTGAGAGAATAGCACAATATGGCCTCTTTTACCTCAGTCGTTATAATCTCATCCCCTATCACATGATATGATGCCCTTGCATACTTACCCCATGTAATTAAGATTATCGCCCGGCTTAATCTCCTAATAGCCATAGGTTATATCCTTCAACAGTGTTAAATCTTTGCTAAAATGATATTTGATCCGCGCATGCATTAACCGACTTTATTTGCAGAACCTACATTACATGCAAAGCCCGCCGAATCAGCTCAGATCGGGGGGCATCTCTCCGGTCAGGGACTCTATCCTTCTCTGTGCGCCCTCCAGCCGGGCATTGCAGAGCTTGACCAGCTTCATGCCCTTTTCATACAGGTCCAGACTCTCCTCTAAAGTCATCTTTCCCTCTTCCAGCACCTCTACAATCTGCTCCAGACTGTCCAGAGCCTCTTCCAGGCCTATCTCATCCTTCTTCATTGTGTTGCCTCTTCATCATCCCGGCAATCCAGCACCTTGCACAATAGCCTTCCCTTGCCCAGGATCAGCTCCAACACATCTCCCGGCCGGGCGTCCTGGGCCTGCAGTATCAAGCCCTTCTGGGAGCGGGCGATGGCATAGCCCCGCAGGAGGGTGGCCCGCGGCCCCACCGCGGCCAGGCGTCCCTCGGCCAGCTCCAGCCGGCTTCTCAGGGTCTGCATCTTATTCGCCTGGGCAGCGTCCAGGCTTTGGCAAAGAATATCCAGGCGCTGGCGAGCGTCCCGCGCCAGAGAGTACATCCTTTTGGCGGAGACATTGTGCTTTAGATATTCCAGGCGCTCCTCTTTTCGCTCCAGGCCCGTCCAGAGAGCGCGCATCATCTGGACCTGGATGGTAGCGAGCCGCTCCTTCAATTCCTCCACATCCGGCACAGCCATCTTCGCCGCCGCGGTAGGAGTCGCTGCTCGCTTATCCGCTACATAGTCGGCAATGGTCACATCCGTCTCGTGCCCGACGGCGGAGATGACAGGCACGTCGCAGGCGAAGATGGCACGGGCTACAATTTCGGAGTTGAAGCACCACAGGTCCTCAGTCGAACCTCCCCCGCGACATACTATGATTACGTCGGCGCGGCCTCGCAGAGCCAGAATTGCAGAGGCAATGCTCTCCTCGGCTCCGTCTCCCTGTACCTGGGCCGGTGAGAGAATGATTCTGGCGGGATAGGTGCCCAAGGTTCGCAGAACATCTTGCAGCGCCGCTCCCTGGGGTGAGGTGACAATGCCAATTCGCTCTGGATACAAAGGCAGCGCTCGCTTTCTCTCCGGGGCGAATAGCCCCTCCCCGGCCAGCTTCTTTTTGAGCGCCTCCAGTTGCAGGTGCCGGAAACCCAGGCCCTCATCCTGCTTTATACCGCGAGCTACGAGCTGCACTCTGCCCTGCGGCCTGTAAACGGCAATATCTCCGAAGACCAGCACATTTTTGCCGTCCTCGAGCTCAAAGTTCAGGGAGAGGGCGCTGCCTTTGAAGAGAACGCAGGAGATCGAAGAGCCCTGGTCTTTAAGGGTGAAATACCTATGTCCTGAGCGGTGATGAAGGTAGTTGGATACCTCGCCGCGTGCCCAGAGGTCATGCAGGCGGGGATCGTTCTCCAGGCGGTCCGCTATCCTCTGATTCAGGTCGGTGACGGTGAATATCTGGGTCAAGATGGATTCCTTTGGTCAGGCTGAATATTTAAGTGCGATTCATGTGCAGGGCGAAACTGATCGCTGACGAAAAGTATAGTCCCTCTGTAATTAAACTTACTTGGTTATAACACAAGAAAACTTTATATGGTAGAATATCTTTGCCATTGAACGGTGATCTGATGCATATAATGGAAGGCTTCTTGCCGCTCCAATGGTGTGTGTTCTGGTTTGCGCTTTCGCTGCCAGTGGTGGCCTACGGAGCTTACAGAATGAACAAAATGATGAAAGCTAACCGTGATGTTTTGCCCTTGTTGGCCGTATCCGGCGCCTTCATCTTCGTGCTCTCCTCCTTGAAGATGCCTTCCGTTACGGGAAGCTGTTCTCATCCTACGGGTACAGGCATAGGTGCGATACTCTTCGGGCCGTGGATAACTTCGGTGTTATCGATCATAGTCCTGATCTACCAGGCCATATTTCTGGCTCACGGGGGCCTGACCACTTTGGGAGCCAACACATTCTCCATGGGTATAGTCGGACCATTCGCGGGCTATCTGGTCTATAAAGCGTGCATGAAACGGGATGTGAATATGTACATCGCCGTATTTCTGGCGGCGATGCTCGCGGATTGGTTAACATATATTGTTACATCCATCCAGCTTGCTCTGGCCTTCCCTGCAGCCTCTGGTGGAGTGATGGCATCTTTTGAGGCTTTCCTGGCAGTTTTTGCCATAACACAGGTTCCCTTGGCCATTGTTGAGGGCGCTGTAAGTGCGCTCTTGTTCAAGTACATCGTCCAGCTCAGGAGCGACGTCCTGTTAAAGCTCAATGTGGCATCTCCTGGCGTTATGAAGAAACTGAAGGAGGCTTCAGCATGAAGCTAGAGTACATAACCCTTGCGATTATTGTTGCATTCATCGCCGCCTTTGCCTATGTCAGCTCAGCAGGAAATCACGAATGGGGAGGCTCAGATGATATGCCGGAGAATGTCATCAATGACCTGACTCATGGGTCCTACCACCCCTGGTTTAAAAGTGTATGGGTTCCACCCAGCCCCGAGATAGAGAGCTTGCTTTTCGCTTTGCAGGCGGCCTTCGGTAGTCTCATCATCGGCTATTTCCTGGGCTACTACCGCGGCTTGGCGAAGGCTAGAGCTGCGGCAACTTCCGAGGAGCAAGAAGGAAATTTGAATGCACGACCCGCTAGATGATTACGCCCATTCTAATGCTCTGAGGGACACAAGTCCGAGGCTCAAGCTGCTGCTCGGCCTCGGAGCCATCCTCCTTTGCGTAGCCTCAGCCGCGCCAATAGCGCCTTTATTCATAGCCATTACCATAAGTCTCATAACTTTAATAATGGCCAAAATTCCAGGGCGTTTTTACTCCACACTGCTGCTAATACCCTTCTCCTTCTCCCTGCTGAGCGCGGTAGTGGTGGCCTTCATGCATGGCGGAGGCGATCAATTATTTGCCTTTAACGTCTTCGGCATTGATTTAGGCATCAGAGAAGATGGAGCCAACCTGGGCCTGCTTCTGATTGCCAGGACTTTCGGGGGCATGTGCTCCCTATTCTTCATAGCCCTGACCACACCCATGATCGAGATATTCTCGATCCTGAAGTCACTGGGTCTGCCGGATTTCTTGGTCGAGCTTTCCATGTTAATGTACAGATACATTTTTGTTTTTTTGGACCAGGCCGCCATGATCCACAACGCTCAGGTGATGCGGTTGGGAGACGCAGGAATCAAAAACTCTCTGAACTCCTTCTCCATGCTTTCGAGCGTTTTATTTTTGAGATCGTGGGAGCAGGGGGAGAGGCTCATCGTAGCTATGGACGCTCGCTGTTACGATGGCAAGCTCGATCTCATGGAGCAGTCCGGTGAGGCAGAGCCGAAGGCAATCTTTGCCATGATGGGTTATATGGTCGTGATTGCTGCCATCGCCGTTTTGACCAGAGAGATCCAATTGCTTTGAGGTTACATGACATTCATCCTTGAAACCAGAAACGTTAGTTATTCTTACGGAGATGGAACAGAAGCCCTGAAAAGAGTAAGCATATCGCTGGATGAAGGCAAAAAAATAGCTCTGGTTGGGCCCAACGGGGCAGGCAAATCCACCCTCATGCTCATGTTTAACGGCATCCTGCGTCCAAGCGCCGGAGAGGTTCTCTTCCACGGCCGTACTTTGCGGTACGATTCCGCTTCACTCCGGGAGGTAAGGCGCAAGGTGGGGATGGTCTTCCAGAACTCGGACGACCAGCTCTTTGCCCCTACGGTTTATCAGGACGTAGCCTTTGGGCCTGTGAACCTGGGCTTTCCCGAAGATAAAGTAAAGAAGTATGCAGGTTATGCCCTGCAGTATGTTGGCCTCTCCGGTTACGAACGCCGTCCTCCTCACCACCTCAGCGGTGGCGAGAAGAAGAGGGTGGCCATCGCCGGCATCCTGGCCATGGAGCCTGAGGTGTTGATTCTGGACGAGCCCACCTCTAACCTGGATCCGGCCAGCTCTGAGGAGATTATGGATATGCTGGACGAGCTGAACTGTGGAGGCAAGACCATGATCATCTCTACGCATGACGTGGACCTGGCCTACCATTGGGCAGACGAGGTAATCCTCATGGAAGATGGTGGTGTGCTCCACAGAGGCACCGGGCAGGAAGTGTTTGGGGACGCAGAGCTGATCAAGAGAGCCAGGCTAAAGCTGCCAATTGTGGTGGACCTCTACAAGGAGTTGGTCGGACGGGGTTTGCTCAACGGCTCTAAGCCGCCCAGGAACGTCTTGGAATTTACCGATCTCCTGGTGTCCGGAAACAGAGGGACAACCTCCCAGGAAGTCCTGCTGGGCAAGATCTACATCTGCAACGTGGACGGACCAGACCTCGAAGGGATCAAGGGCATCCTGGAAAAGGTTCATGCAAGTTATACAGGTGCCATGGGAACGAACGCCAAGATTATGGCTGAGCAAGCCAGGATACCTCTGGACTTCACCTACGGCGTCATAGACAAGTGCATCCTCAAAGCCCTTACAGGCAAGAATTCTCTGATTATGACCTCCGGCGGAATGGTGGATCACTCCGTTAGAAGGATTCGGGCCTATTGCGAAGAGTCTGGTGCCAATATAGTGGTAATCAAGCTCGCTCAGCCTGCAGAATCGAGCATGAACTCCGATATGCAGAAGGTATTGAGCCAAAAAGAATCCACGACGCCAATTGAGGTGGCTCAGTAATGCCGCACGAAGAACACATGCACGATGAAGAGAGCCATTGCGGCCATCACCATGTTCACGGAGTCGTAGACCCATCGCTCTTGGCGACCCAAAAAGGGATCTCGACAGTCAAATGGTCTTTTATTGTGCTGCTGGCAACGGCTCTGATCCAGACGGCGGCTGTCTCATATTCGGGGAGCGTCGCTCTTCTCGCGGATACGATCCATAACTTCGGCGATGCCGCTACTGCCATCCCGCTCTGGATAGCTTTCGCCCTGGCCCATCGCAAGGCTAGCAAGCAGTTCACCTATGGCTACGGTCGGGTCGAAGATCTGGCCGGTCTGGCCATTGTGCTCCTCATCTTCGTCAGTGTCATCGTTGCCGGTTATGAATCCCTCAATCGACTTTTTCATCCACAGGTGGTGAATAACCTCTGGGCAGTGGCGCTGGCATCTTTGATCGGCTTCTTCGGCAACGAGATCGTTGCTGTTTATCGCTGCCGTACAGGGAAAGAGATCAACAGTGCTGCTCTGATGGCGGATGGCTGCCACGCCAGGGTGGACGGCCTGACCAGTCTTGCCGTCTTCGTTGGTGCCCTCGGTATCTGGCTGGGCTATCCCTGGGCAGATCCCTTAATCGGCATTATCATCACCTTTGCCATCCTCGGTATCGTTTGGAGTTCTGTGAAGGTG
>JAPKYC010000050.1 GCA_026394505.1 Methanothrix sp. | reverse complement strand
TTCCTGTTTAGGTCGGTGATCTCCTTCTTAGAACTAACTACCCTCAGTTTCATGCCACTTACCAATGCTCTTAAAATATTTATAGATAATGGTAATCATAGTAATCCTTAATTAGATATACTGAGATCAGTAACTGAATAGATAAAATATTATGCATCGGCGCTAATGTTTGGAGATATTTTCCGAGTTATGTCAATGACTTGAATATGTTTATATGATACATTGATTTTTATATTAGAAAAGCTAGCTATTAACCAGTTAGCGGTAATATAGCAGATCAGGTTCTGCTATTTGTTTCAGGCTTGGTATCAGCCTGGTGTCGCCTGCCTATGCGCCGTCCAGGCGGAAAGATCTTACCGCTTCGGCGCAGTTGGCCAGCATCCTGCTCGCCAGATCTTGACTGGGCCAGGAACCCAGGCCGCAGTCGGGACCTGTCGCCCTCAGCCTATCTCCGAACTTTGCATAGACTTTGTCCAGCCTTTTCTTCATGACCTGGGGCGATTCCAATTCCTGTATCTCCCTTTCCAGCCTTGGCATGTCCTGCCAGAGATTGATGCCCAACTGTTCGTTCAGGCGGGCGGACATGGACAGAATATCGGTGCGCGCGATTCCGGCGCGAAGATAACTGTCCGTCTCCTCCAGGACCCTCTTGTCTATCAATTGCAGATAGTCGGGATGCGCCGCCGACTCAATGCCCACGATATTGATGCCGGGAACGCGAGCACAGGCCTCAGCATAAAGGGGCGAATGCAGGTGTACTTCGCAGTCCCTGCCCAGACAGGGCACGCTTGCGATTCGCAAGGCATCAAGTATCTCATCTTCAGAAAAAACGATGTTGGAGTTCAAACCAAGGCTAGGCTCGTCTAAAGACGCCACAGACATCTTTCCCTCTTCCAATGCCACGCAAAGGAACCTGGCCACGCTCTTCGCCAGGTTATTAAGAATATCCGGATAATGGGTGGCCCCGTAGGCGGAGAGATAAAGCTCCACAGGTCCGGTGACGCAGACGCGCACCTTTTGGCCCGCTGGCACCGCCTCCAGCTCCATGATCCTGGCATGCTCTTTCTTGATCAGGTAGGGGCTCTCCTCTAAAGCCGGATTCTCTATGTCGTCCATGAACATGCGGATCATATCCCGGAACTGAGGATAAGTAGGAACCTCTACGCCGGCACGGCTCTTTTGAGCCAGAACATCGCGCACCAGCTCTAGATACTGATCGCGAGAGAGGCTTTTCAGCCTGATCCCTTTGGGCAGGGGAAAGCTGCCGATATCATCGAAGAATATGCTTTGCTTTGACATCCGGTTGTCACCTTTGCGGCTGATATTATTTTTATAACCCGTCTGGACCAATCTAAAGAAAGCGCCTCAGGTAATCCTTCAAAGAGGCGTACTGTCCATCTATCATCTCGAAATTTTCCTCCAGCTCATCCAGCCGGGCCATGGCTGCAGGCAAAGGCGGATTTATGCCGGTGGCTCGCACGATCTCCTCCGGGAACTTGGCCGGATCGGCCGTCTCCAGGGAGACGCAGGGACTGGCGTCACCGCACTCTTTTAAGTACCTCATGAGCCCGGCCCAGGCCACGGCGCCGTGCGGCTCCAGCAGAACTTTGTGCCGGCTGTATGCCTCCTTGATGGTCTGGCGGGTCTCTTCGTCGGTGATGGAGACGGCATAAATATCCTTTCGCATGGCCGACAGATCCGGTCCTTTTCCCACGCGTCCGGTCTCGTCCATCTGACCGCCGTAAAGGCAGAAGAGCCGGGCGAGGTTACTGGGGTGGCCGACGTTCATGGCATTGGAGATGCAGTTTTTGCTGGGCCGGATGGGCTCGTAGATGCCTGTATTCATGAAGCGGGGGAACTCATCGTTCTCATTAGTCGCCACCACGAACTTTTGCACGGGAAGGCCCATCTTCATGGCCAAAAGGCCACCCATGAGGTCTCCGAAGTTGCCGCTGGGCACCGAGAAGACGATCTCCTCGCCCCGCGCTGCGGCGCGTGAGCAGGCATAGAAGTAATACACGGACTGGGGCAGCAGTCTGCCGATATTGATGGAATTGGCGGAAGAGAGGCTCAGGGCTGATAGATCGGCATCTACAAAGGCCTGCTTGACCAGGGCCTGACAGTCATCAAACTTGCCCTTCACGGCCAGGGGGAAGATATTTTTGCCCAGGGTGGTCATCTGGCGGCGCTGCCTCTCCGTTATCTCCTTCTCCGGGAATAATACTACCACCAATACGTTATCCAGACCATAGAAGGCATGAGCCACGGCAGAGCCCGTGTCTCCCGAAGTGGCGGTGAGGATGAGTATGCTTCTGCCTTCCTGGCTGAGGAAGTACTGAATCAGCCGGCCCATGAGACGGGCGGCGAAGTCCTTGAAAGAGCAGGTGGGTCCGCGATCCAGCCGCATTACATACTTTTCGTCATAGACTCGCTCCATAGGGACATCGTAATTGTAGGCGTCTTCCAGCATTGCCCAGAGGTCGGCGTCGGAGACCAGATCGCCCAAATAGGGCTTGACGATCTCGTAGGCGATTTGCGGATAGCTCATCTGAGAAAATTGCCTTATCCGGCTCCTGGGAAGGGGTGGGATCTCTTCCGGCATATAGAGCCCCTTGTCCGGGGCCTGGCCCATCAAGAGCGCCGCTTTAAAGTCCACGCGTTCAGGATGGCCGTTGGTGCTGAAGAATTTGATAAGAGACATGGTCGTAAGAAATAGAGTGAAGCTGATCTTTAAGGCTTTTCCATGCAAAGACCGAAATCCTTATATTCGATTATTGTCTAATGCGGATTCGTCTAATATCGAAATGAATTAGACTGCAATGCAATCCCCTTAATTGGGAGGAAACTTGCTCAGATTCGAAGCAGACTACTTGTTTGAAGATGCCGCAGGCATCCGCACAGGCATGAGACCGGCAATGTGGGATCTGCCCCAGGGCCCGGAACCCGGACCCCAGTGGCCCAGGAAGAGAAGACCGCAATACCTTTGAAGCAAAATTTGGCCTGCTGGCAGCCTTCGTGGCCCCTGGCCCAAAGACGATTCCGAAAGACAAATCTTTTTTTAGTGCCCATGACTAAAGAAGCTCTCTGAAAGCCATCGCCAGAGAAAAGCGGAAGGCGAGATGCGGTTGGGAATGATAGGAAGCAATTTCAGTTGACGGTAAGGGAATATTTAAGTATTAGTTGTCAGGTAAGTTGGTCTCAAATGATGGTCGTATCGCCCCGATATAGTGATAAATATAACGAGGAGGAAATGAGATGGCGTTCTACACGTTGGGCCTCACTTTTAATCTTGTGATATTCCTGACAGTTGTTATACTTGCTGTTTGGATATTTGGTATATATTTCAACTTTAAGAAATGGGGCCTCGGATCCACCGGCTACCACGACCAGTTGCGCAATAGCTTCTGGCTCTTCCTTGCCACCTGGATTCACGAGGCATTTAAGGACGGATTATGGGTATTTTTGAGGACGGTTGTGCTTGATGTTCTTCTCTTGAGGAGGACACTGGCCAGAAGCCCGGTGCGCTGGGTTATGCATATGTCCATGTTCTATGGATTTTTGATGCTGGCGTCA
>JAPKYC010000204.1 GCA_026394505.1 Methanothrix sp. | reverse complement strand
GGTTAGCTGGAGATCTGAAATCATCGAGTCTTCTTTGCCTGGTCTCCCTGATCTGTGCAATTGAAACTCTGCTTTCGAATTCCAGATTATCGGTTTAAGTGAGCACAAATAACGTGCGAGGGTTCACTTCATCCCCAACCTAAAGGTCGGGGTATTCGTGACCCTCCGCGCTCCCGATGTAATAAATACCGAGACTTGCAGCCGGATGCAATGAAACCGGATCTGGAAAAACGCTGGGTGATTGAGAGAGGCCTGGAGGCTGGAGCCCAGCTCGTTTTAGAGATTGCAGATAGATGAACTGGTAGATGAGCCGAAAAAAAGCGCGTGAAGTGAGCTATTGCGAAATTCGGACGGCACCTCATAGCACGCATTGGTTGCAGTCCTGACAGCCGCATTTGATGTTGGTGATCTTCCATCTCAGCGCCCAGCGCTTCATATCCTTGACGATGTCGATGATATCAAGACCGCTCTGTGTGAGCGTGTACTCGCTCTTCACGGGAAAGGATGTGCGGTCCACTCTGTTCTCCACCAGCCCCTCCTTCTCCAGCTCCCGCAGGCGCGCCGAGAGAACCTTTTGGGTGATGCCGAAAAGACAGCTTTTCAGCTCGGAGAAGCGCCGGGTGTGCCCTTCACCCTTGTAGAGCTCCAGGAGAATGAGCAGCGTCCATTTTCGGGCAATGTACTTGACGGTCAGGTTTACAGTGCATCCTTCCTGCATGGTATCTTCGCAGAAACGTTCTAGGCTATATACTTTAGTATCTTTAGTATACTATGGGACAGGAAAGAGCAGGAGAGATCCTGCATAAAAAAGGAAATACCAGTGCTCCCAAACCGCAGGGGGCACCGGCTGCACCATCAAAGGCATCAGTGCCTACCTTTACCATGCACGGGAATTGGGCTATACCGACCCGGAGGTGGATGCCTTCATTGAGAGGGGCTTCTTCTCTACGCTCACTAATGTCAACCAAAGAGGAGTACATAGATCGCATGTTCACGGGCGGGCCGGTTTACCTGCCGGGCGTAAAGCACATCGACGGCTACGACTACTCTGAGGTGATCGCTATGGCCCGCTCACTGCAGCAGTTGCCCGATGCACCCGGCGAGTATGTGCTCACCACCGGCTTTTCCACCGCGGTCTTACTAAGCCATGCTGTCAGGATCAAGCAGCTCGTGGAGCAGGGCAAGATCAAGAGATTCTTCCTGGCGGGACTATTTGGCGTAGGTGTGAACGATCTGCCCCTGACGCTGGTGGTAAGCTGGATGGAGCAGAAGGCGGCGGCCATTCTATGGTCCTTGCTGGCGCCGGGAATCAAGGGCATTTACCTGGGTCCCATTGTGCCCGGCTGGATCAATGCGGATATGCTCAATATCCTGGTGGACAAGTACGAAATCAAGCTGATCAGCACACCGGATGAGGATATCAAGAAGATGATGGGATGAATGTGCGAACTAGCATATTTCATTCATCTTATTATTGTGTATAATATGCCCATGCTCTCATAATATATTTCCCGTAGAGGATCCAGATGAGCACAAATATTCCAAAAATAATGTAGAGGTTGGTGACGTACACCAACCACTGAAGAAGACGCATCTTCTTCTCAGGCGTCCCAACCCAGTCTTCTGCTTTTCGCTCAAACCAGTTGGACATCTTTTCCGATTAAGCAGAAGCCTTAGCAGCCGCTTCTGCTGCTTTGGCTGCTTCCTTCTTGACTTCTTCTGCTGCGGCTTTCCTCTCGGACTTGCCCTTGAGCATCTTCAGCTTGACCACGTTGTCCCTTTCCATCTCCTCCAAGGCCATGGCGATGAACTTGATAGTGTCCTTGATCTCGGGAATCACCTTGAACTCCAGAGCATTGACGCGCCTCTTAGTGCTGTCGATATCCTCGACAAGCCTGACCATGGCGGTCTCTACCTCTGCAGCCAGGATGATCTTATCCAGCAAGTTCTCATAGGCATCAGCGGCTTCATCGATGGCTGCACCGGTCCCAATGATGCCGTAGCCGCGCTCGAACATCTTCTTACGCACGGCTTCGGATGTGATCTTGGGAACCACTACGCCCATGATGTTTCGGGAGTCAAGCTGGATGACCGGCTCTTTTTGCAGGGAATAGGCCACACTGCTGATGGCGACTGTTCCCTCGATGGCCATAGCCATTTGAAGCCTCTGCTCAGCTATGATCAGAGCTTCAACCAGCTCTTTCCGGACCGTCTTGGCCTTGTTTAGCACCTCGAAGAACTCAATCATGAGGCCGTCACGCTTCATTTTGAGGAGCGAGTGACCAGTTTTTGCGACCTTCATCCTTTTCTTGAGAGCGATCAGCACTGATCTGGTCGGTTTAGTTCCTCGAATTACGGCCATGATCTCACTTCTTTGCTGCGCTTGCTGCGTACTTGGGGTGGTA
>JAPKYC010000135.1 GCA_026394505.1 Methanothrix sp. | reverse complement strand
AGAAACAGCCCGAGGCTCTTGAATAAGGCATTCACAGACTCCGGCATCTTCTCTCTGCCTTTCTCATGGCCAAAGACGGTTATGTAAAGGATGTAAGCGGATGCAAGTATTGTTCCACCCTGGAATCCCCCTCCCGTACCGCCCGTTCCTATCATCACATACAGCCCAAATAATAAGGTCAGGGGGAACATCAGATTCGTAGTTACCTCTATTATGACGTCCCTTTTGTATGTTCTTTTCTCCGGGGTCATAGTCTTCCTCGCCTCCTCAGCAGCAAAATAACACCAATAGCACCGGTGAGGATGACGGTCTCCTCGCCCATTGTATCGTAACCTCTGTAATCCGCAAGGCCCGAGGTAACTGCGTTTATCATAAACGTCTCCTCTTCCGTCTTCTCCATGACCCTAACCGGCCAGTTGTATCTGTAGACGGTCAGATTTCCATCCGATTCTTTAATAAAATAATATTGTTGAAATTCGTTATAATATTTTTCTCCCTCTTTGATAAGGACATCCCAGCCCCCTTCAGACATCCGTCCGCCTTCTAACGATCCCTTCTCGATCCATTTGATCTCGTAATTCCCTTCCTCTAGAGTTGGATAATTCTCATTCTGGCAGCCCGGGCAGGTAGGGCCTTTAATAAACCCCATCTTCTCGGTTTTATTTTTAATTTCTGCCGGGAGAACGCCTGCATTCAATTCCTCCACCAAGCCATCGGCATTGACGCTAAATAATTTAATATATTTATTTACGGCAGAATTCTCGTCTCCGAATGCGGGGATATCTTCAACTGCGTATATGGATACCGCTATCAGAAGCATGGCAGTGATGAGCCCGGCATAAGTCAGAGGTTTCATTGTGGGAAGGCTCATTTCTTCTCCCACCTCGGCACCCTCGATAAACAGGCCATCATCAGAGCAGTTGAGGCACCGGCACCTACCGCCGCCTCGGTGAACGCCACATCGGTTGCACCCAGTTGTAGCCACACATTTGCCATTATAAAGCTATAAGCACCAGTCAGGACTATGGCCGCCAAGAGGTCCTTCACCACCAAGGCCGCTATACTTACGATAAGAAGGAATAACAATAATAATAAGTCAATGGGAACTATCATCTCTCTCGCCTCCCTACTCTTCCATAAAGACATATCCCACTTTCTTTTGCATGGTCTGGTCCACGGTGAGGGAATCTGCCGGCCCCTTGGCTATGGCGTGAACTATGTACCTCCCCCTCTCCGGATCCACGTCTATGGTTATCGTTCCCGGAGTCAGGGTTATGGAATTAGCAAATGTGACCAGGGCAAAGTCGCTTCTTAAAGTGGTATCAAACTCTATTATTTGTGGGTCTACCTCCAGTATGCCAAAGACACGCTTTGCCACGTCAACGGTGGCCAGATAAATTTGCCACAACTCCCATCCCACGTAGGGAATAAACCTTCGCATCTTTAAGAGGACCTTCTCACCTTTGCCCGGCACAAAAATCTCATAGGTGAGAAACGTAACGATTAATGCAGCTAATATGCCTCTTGATACTTTGGAGAGATCATAAGGCTCGGGTAAATAGACGGTCCAGGCTGATAGGAGCACCCAGAAGATGAACATGATGCAAAAGGTCAGGGCAATGGAAAATGTCCTGTGATCTTCTTTCATTTCTGTCATCTCCATCACATCCTCTTGTCGCCCTTCTTCCACACCGGCAAACCGGTAACATACGCCGCTTTCATCAGGGCATGCGTGCTCGCGGGCCCCGCTAATAAGTAGAAAGCCGATACCAGAAGAAGCTTTATGGTTATAAAGGTAAAACCTTCATAGATCACACAGCCCAGTATAA
Source organism: Methanothrix sp. (assembly GCA_026394505.1). Taxonomy (GTDB): domain Archaea; phylum Halobacteriota; class Methanosarcinia; order Methanotrichales; family Methanotrichaceae; genus Methanothrix. The sequence goes on along the minus strand of JAPKYC010000135.1, from coordinate 2,915 downwards.
TTAGGATCTGTCCGAGGGTATCGCACTTTCCCGTGGCGTGCATCCTGGTATAAAAATCAGGGAACTTCAACAGCCCCACTGTCCCGGTTATCATGATTAGGGATCCTGCCGCCAAAAATATTGTCGATATCACATCTATCGCGAGCATAGTTCTCCTCTTTCTGCATACTTGGCAATAATTATGGTTCCAATAAACGCAATTACAGCATACATGAGGGCGATGTCGATGAAATGCGGCCTTTCGATAATATAGCCCACCACGATTAAGAGCACAATCGCCTTCGTGCCAATCACATTGGCAGCTACGATGCGGTTAAAGGTCCCAGGTCCATAAATCGCTCGGTACGAGCACACCAGTATTGTGCACGCAATTATAATTCCAACTGCGAGGAATGGAAGAATCATGACCACAAGGGTGATAGTTTTTGTATATGTAGTTTTCGCGTGGCGGAAACACAATTTGTATATTCATTTGAACGAACATATATAGTTAACTTATTCGTTTAATAAATTATAATTGCGAAGAAAGGCGAGCTGATGCCTTTTCGGCAGCCATAGATCACGAGACCTCTATTTCTTGATGCATTTTACATAGATCCTGTAGCCCCGGAGATTGAGCCACTTGCGTCCCGGCAGTACCTTGCGCTCCAGAAAGCGGGAGAGCCTCTCCTGAAAATAGCAGGGATCGATGATCGGTCGCCAGCGGCTCAGGAAGAGGTAGCCCTGACAGGGCTTGAAGTCAAAGCCACGGCAAGCGAGGACGGCAAAGCCAGCCTCCTCCAGCGCTCTTTGAAACTCCGCAGGCGAGACGTATTCCGGCGGATTTGTCGGTTCCCGGAAGAGATGCTTTCGGATCAGGGTGTAGTGGGAGATGCGAGAAAAGAAGTCCACCACCAGGATGCCTTCCGGTTTTAAAACGCGATAGAATTCCTGCAAGGCTCTTGCTGCTGCCTCTGTATTGGGCAGGCAGGTCAAAACGCCGCTGCTTACCACCCGCTCGAAGCACTGGTCCTGGAAGGGAAGGCTGGTCACAGAGCCCTGCAAAAAGCCGGCCCGATCTTCGTCCGCTGCCCGAAGAGCCGCCCGGCCCAGCATATTTCCGGAGAAGTCCATGCCGATGATCCGCAAGGCCGGGTCTTCGGCCTTTGTTCTGCTATTGATATCATTTATCAGGGCTCGCAAAAGCAGGTTTCCGTTGCCGCATCCTGCATCCAGAACCCGGCCATGTGCCCCAGAAAAGCAGAACCTGGCAGCCTCATCTTCGAAATCGCCCATCATCTTCAATATGAAATCAGGAGTGTCGTCCGGCAGGTCGCGCGCCAGCTTGAGGTCCATCTCATCACCACACCTCTTCTGGCCCTCCCAGAAATCCAGCTCCTCCTTTTGCAGGCGGCAATCCATCTCCGTGGGCTTCTTCACGAGGAGATCGTTGTGAGGTGTGAATTATTAATAGTTTGCCCGGAGTAGTGTATGTATTTATGATATCAAGCGCTTTTGCCATGGGGGCGTACTTTGCTCTCTTTGCCGTTGTGCACAGCTTCCTTGCCGATCCCAGATTCAAGAGACGGGCGAGAGGCGCGCTGGGCAGAATCTTTGACCGCTGGCAACGGCTGGCCTACAATCTGCTCGCTCTGCTCATGACCGAGAATCTGCTGGCCTTCAACATCCTGGCCATGGTCTATTTTTACCTGGGTGTCCGGCACGAGGAGAGATCGCCAAAAGAGGAGTTTGGAGAGCAGTATGAGGAGTACAAGAAGTTGGTGCCCATGTTCCTGCCCCGACTGAGGTGCTAGACCAGGGATTCCCATCCCGCTTTCTGCAGCATGGCCACCACAGGCAGTCTTATAATTACGGCCAGCCTCTCACCCCCCATTGTGCCGACTACTATGGAGGAGCGGTCGTCGGCAATCATCAGAGCGTCTATGCTGTTGCTGGTGCCGTCGGTGATGTAGTCTTTAAAGAACCTCTCCGCGCCCTCTTTCATCTCCTGGACCTCAAAGCCCAGACCCACGAATTTCTCTTTTCTATCGACCTTGATCCGCAAGCCTGGCACTTTTTTCATTTCAGCTTTATGCTCAATCAAGAGATCCGGGCTGCGGCAGAAGACGACCAGCTCCCGCTCAACCTTGCTGAGAAAATCCCTGATCCGGTTATTTATGCCCCACTTGCTGCGAACGCACCAGACCGGAGAACTGCCGTGCGCCTCCAGATTGAGGCTTAAAAGCTCATTGGTGGATCGATCGATGCAAGATACCAGCTCATCTCTCAGCCTTTCCATGACACTATCCGGTTCCACGGCCCGGTAATAGGTGGGCGAGCCCTGCACAAACTCCACAAAGCCCTTGCTGCCCAGATCTCTCAGGATGTCGTAAATCCTGGTTCTGGGAACTCCGGAAAGCTCGTGCACCTCTCTGGCAGTAGCCTCGCCCATGCCGACTAGAGTGGCATATGCTTTGGCCTCATATTCCGTAAGTCCCAGCTTGCGCAAGCCCTCTACTATTCCTTCTTGCATTGTAACTCATCTGGTTACAACAAAGTTAAATAGATTGTTGTGACACCATTGTTGGTATAGCATCTATCAGGCGGATTTAAATGAAATACAATATCCTTGTTTTGGCACTGATCACGATCTGCCTTCCCTATTCGCAGGCCATCGAGGCCGGAGCGCCCATCCCTCCGGAGGAGTTCGGGGACGACTACTACAAAGTATACGGAACTCCCAATCTGACCCTCTCCCTGGAGCAAACTCGCGTCTATCAAGGTGAGCAGACATCGCTTTTTTTAACTCTGACCAACCGGGGAAGGATAACCTCTTTCCAGGTCAATGAGGAGCCCGGCGCCAATAAAAGGGAGGAGATCCTCGCTGCTCAGAGGGAGCAGGAGCTGGAAAAGCAGAGAACTGTGGCCCAGGATGT
>JAPKYC010000173.1 GCA_026394505.1 Methanothrix sp. | reverse complement strand
CTGCCAAGCCGTCTCCGGCAAAAGATGAAGCTGAAAGAAGGAGATGAATTCGTAGCGGAAGACCTGGGAGAGGATACAATTGTCCTCAAGAAGATCAACCTGCGGGCACTTCTGGAGGATGCAATTGTTAAAGCTAAGTCGGTAGACCTGGATAAGCTGGAAAAAGAGATCGAAGAGGAGAGCAATCAGCTTGCCCGACAGAAGTTCAAGATATCTGCTTGATAACACCGTCTTCATAGCCGCAGTGAAGCGAAAATGGACCAAGAGCACTGAACTGATCTATCACCTCCTGGACAGCACGGCGGAGCTCTTCGCCAATGAACTCCTGATTTTTGAATATGAGAAGTATGCTAAAGCGCTTGGCACCTATGAGTTATTGAATTACATGAAAAAATCAGTGATTCATGTAAACCCCTCGCAAGAAGAGATCGATGCCTGTGCTCCATTCTTTCCGGAAAGCGAGCTATCGGATATCGTCCATGCGGCAACTTGCCTTTATGCAGATGCAATTCTGATCACCAATGACAATCACTTTAACAAAATCAAAAATTCTGGGCTCGTCGAGGTGTGGAGCAACACCAAAGCGATAAAAATACTCATCGATGGAATTGACGACTACAAAGATATTTAACGAGATTATCAAAATGCCCCTTCCCCCGAAAGCTGCGTCCGCTATCGATCCCACCGGGCGTTCCACACGTTGACGAAATTCTTGGCCCGTTTGGTTCATGCTAGCGTCCACCGACAGCCGGATTGCAGCGACCGCCCGCCTGTGCGTGCTCCCGCGCCCGTGAGCGAGCGGCAGCAGCCGGGCTCCGGGCCCGCCACTTCCGGGGCTGCCGGGCCGGGAGGGCGAGCGACCGCAGGCTCCGGACGGATTTCCATGAGACCTTGGCGAAAACAAAAGGGTTCCTCGCTGTTTCGAGTGGAAAATAGAAAAATAGAGTCCTCTGTGAGTCCTCCGTGCGCTCTGTGTCTCTGTGGTGGTAGTCCGTAAACCATTGGTTATAACCAGTGGCTAACGACGTTTTCAACCACAGAGGCACAGAGTTCACAGAGAATGCACAGAGCGACGAACTAATAACTGGAAAACCATAGTAACCTGAGGTTAGCAACTGGAAATAGCGGAGGGCCACTTTGGTTTCAGCTTTGCCTCTCGTCCCCCGCTTGCGCGTGCTCCTGCGCCCGTGAGCGAGCGGACGCTGCCGGGCACCGGGCCCGCCTGGCCGCCACCCACAGGGCTGCTGGGCCGGGAGGGCGAGCGCCCGCACGTCATCGGTTAAGGCGAAGATCAAAAAGTGTCGCAAGATTTGTCCACCTCATCGGTACTTCGCGGCTTCGCGCCTTCGCGTGAACCCGTGATTTCGGCCCGACCGGCCCGCAGCCCCGCAAGGACCGGCCAGCCCGAGACTGCCCCGAAGACTTACCAAAAAATCTCTGTGCATCCTCTGTGCGCTCTGTGCCTGCGGTGGTGGGATCGTTAGTTGTTAGGTTATAATTATCAGCTAATATTAATAGTAAACCGAAGACATTGCTTTCCTAAAATCCAGCCCCCGGAAAACTGCCCTCGCCGGAGGCCAGCTCCACCTGACCCTCCGGCTCGACCGGGCCTCCTGCCCCCTCGCACGATCGCTTGCCGGGCTCCGGGCCCGCCTGGCCGCCACCCACAGGGCTGCCGGGCCGGAGGGCGAGCGCCCATGCGTTATCGGTTGAGGAGGAAACCAACAACGGTGCGACAAGAATTGCCGCGGGACCTCGCGCCTATTGCGCCTTCCCGCGATGCCCCGGATTTTGCGTTAAGCCACGAAATCCATTTGAGAATCCCTTTCTAAAGGAGGGCTCCCATGAGGAAATACCTTAAAAGGAGTTATCCCTAGCACCTATTATGATCAAGCTTGGAGATTACAGCAAGGAAGTGGCAAAAAAGCTCGTAAGCGATCTGAGGACGGCGGGAATAAAATGCGATACACGCTCCCATTTTAAAATTACTCACTTTAGGACAGACAGTTTAGAGGGCAGACTGTCCCAACTCAAGGAAGTGCTGAAGGACACCCAGAAAATAGAGCGAACGCTAAATGCCTTGAAATCTGCTCTTGCCCAGAACCCTGAGCCTGACAAATTCTAAGAGCTGTTTCTCAAGGAGTTCAATCCTATGCGGGAAAGCGAGAAAAACCAAATCGCTGAGATCCTCCTTAAAACATGCGGCAATTTCCAGGCTCTTGACGTGAATGATAAAAATAAAATTGGTAGAATATTTTTGAAAGCTAACGATGACGAGCAATTTTATCACGAAGTCATGAGCGTTCTTCACCGAAATAAGATCGAGATCGGCGAAGAGATTGGAGACCGCCTCGACGATCCTATTGTGCGCGTTACCATGGACTTAGGAAAATTAGGATTGGGCAGAGATCATCCGCTGGTTAAGTCTACCATCATCGTATCAGCAGAAACAGAAATAACGCTTTTTGTGGACGAATTCACAACTATTCATGCCTTGAATGAAGATTTTGCGTCTGAATTTTATGATAAATTTCCTTCGGAATGCACCAAGATTTCGGCATTAGGTGTGCTAATGCATGATCTATCTAACCGACCTCCATCTGGAAAATCGGACATGAATGAGTTTGCTAACAAGTGCGCAAAGGAATTTGATAATAACGGAAATATCATAATTACCGACTTTCAGGAAGTGGCTTCTGATTTGTCCCGAATTCTTGAGAAGAACGGAGTATTCAAGATCAAAGGCAATGCGATCAAATGGAAGCTGCAATGAAGAGTACAGTCTCATGGTGAAATGCTTGCTCTCTTAACCGGGACGATTGCTCAGACCCACGCCTCCCGATGGGGCCGCCGGGCTGCCTAGCCAGGAGGTCGAGCGCCTTCTGACCACAAAGGGGCCGGGCCGACCGCCGCGCCCCGCCCGCGTGCTCCTGCGCCCGTGAGCGAGCGGATACTGCCGGGCTCCCGGCCCGCCTGGGCCGCCACCCGCAGGGCTGCCGGGCCGGGAGGACGAGCGCCTGCCGGCCCTCCTAAGGGAAGGGAGAGCTTTCAGTCTCATGCGTCATTTTTAAGTCGACTGAATGGAAATCAAAGGGAGTTTGCGCGTCTCTGCGTCCTCTGCGTCTCTGCGGTTAATAATCGTAGCTGAATAATTTAACTTTGGGGTTTACGGGAATAAAACCGCAGAGTCGCAGAGAGCACAGAGGACGAACGAACGGAGAACTACCATTCAATAAGCCGTTTTCTCAAGGCGGAAATCAATAAGGGTGTGGCAAGAATTGTCCTTTCCTCATCTGGACTTCGCGCCTTCGCGTGAACCGTTATCTCGGGCATGCTCCTGCGCCAGTGAGCGAGCGAGGCTTCCGGGCTCCCGGGCCCGCCTGGCCGCCACCCAAAGGGCTGCCGGGCCGGGAGGGCGAGCGCCTGCTAGGCCATAAAAGGAAGGGAGTGCTTGCAGTTGCTCCAAGATTTGTCGGCAGCAAAAATCAAATTGGCGATTATTAATAAAATCTATTCAATGCCGCGTCGCTTGAGGTATTCATCCAAGCTGATGAAATCACCTTTCTCACGCTCGATGAGTGCATGAAGTTCCTCTGCGGTAGATTCATCTTCTTCCACAAGTGCGGCAAAATCCATGTCTTTAAAGGGCTCATCATTCGCTGCTATGACTTTGCTTCGAGCTGCCATTGGGTAATCTTCTCCTTTATTAGTATATTGCTTTATCTGTAACCAGATTTTCTTTTCTTTGGGAATATTTTTATAATTTTTATAACTCTTTCTGAATTACACACTTCGTATTCTACACGAAGCTTTCCGACCCTCAGCCGATACAATGTCTCATTGCCTTCTACGGGCACAATATCCGCTAATGGACGAGGTCGGTAGGGATCGCTCTTAATCTCTTCCAGATGGGTAACGATCTTTTTTACGGCATGGGGCGGAAGCTTATCTAAAGCCTTTTGCGATGTGCGTGATAGCTGTAGCGTGAACATTCTTATTCCAGCTCTTTATCTTTTTCGATTGCCATAGAGAGTCTTGGCTTTTGGGATTTGGGCTATTTGGCTCTTTTGCCCATCAACTGCAAGGGCCTCCATCAGGCCGCCGGTATCCCCGGCCACCTGGCTCAATGGCACAACCGGGGCCCGGCTGATCGCAGCGACCCGCCCGTGCGTGCTCCCGCGCCCGTGAGCGAGCGGCGGCTGCCGGGCACCGGGCCCGCATGGCCGCCACCCACCGGGCTGCCGGGCCGGGAGGGCGAGCGCCCGTGCGTCATCGGTTAAACGGGTGTGGCCAAGAATTGTCCTTCTCTCGTCGGTTCTTCGCGGCTTCGCGCCTTCGCGTGAACCCGTGATTTCGGCCCGACCGGCCCGCGGCCCCGCAAGGACCGGCCAGGCTAAGACTGCCCCGAAGACTTACCAAAAAGTCTCTGTACGTCCTCTGTGCGCTCTGTGACTGTTGTGGTGGGATCGTTAGTTGTTATGTTATAATTATCGGCTAATATTAATAGCAAACAGGAGGCTTTGCTTCCCTAAAATCCAGCCCCCGGAAAACTCCCTTTGCCGGAGGCCAGCTCCACCTGACCCTCCGGCTCGACCGGGCCTCCTGCCCCCTCGCACGATCGCTTGCCGAGCTCCCAGGCCCGCTTGGGCCGCCACCCACAGGGCTACCAGGCCGGGAGGAGCGAGCGACGCCAGGCTCCAGAAGACTAAAATAGGCTTGCAGGAAATTTTGGCAAAGCTGGAAGTGCTAAATAGCTGCGCTCATCTTTAGCTCAACTTCTCCTGCCCTCAGAGGCTTGGTAAGAAGTTTTCCGGCGCGAAATTCTCTCATGATCTCATCTATCTTTCGAGAAGTTTCGATTGAGAAATAGGCCTCACTGCAGCTATCGCAAACGTAGGCCGGCACGTCCCTGATTACTATTATCTCACCTTCGACTCTGACCGTGAAATCGGTTGTGCCCTTCTTGAGCCTCCCTTTTCCGCAACTACAGGTATCAGGAATCATTTTGGCACTCTCTCTCTGCAATTTATCCATTCATCTTCATCTGGCAGATACACAGTCACAATTCTCAGATAATCTAGGCACTTAGCCACAACGACATGACATGGTTTTCCAGGCAAGAGTCCAAACATGAGCACGGAGGGGCATGGAAAGTCGTCTGGATAGCTCTCTATTATCTCGCCATTTAATATTAAGTTTACGATATCATCGGCCAAAACGTCTCTTTCCACCATCCTGGCATTGGCGTGTTTGGAGATAATAATTTTGTCTTCCCTGACAAGATTCCGTATCTCTTCAATTAGTCCTATGGAAGACATTTGGCACCCGCATTTTTATATCAGATCTGGTTCACCAGAGAAAAAGATTGCGGGCAGCGACTACTCTCTTTTGGCACAAATATCGCTCCACTGCCGACATGCGTACTCCTTTGCATCTTTCAGAATGCTCCCGCGCCCGTGAGCGAGCGGCCATGCGTCATCGGTCAAGGGGGAAATCAATAAGGCGTGGCAAGAATTATCATTCTCTCATCGGAACTTCGCGCCTTTGCGCCTTCGCGTGAACCCGTGATTTCGGCCCGACCGGCCCGCGGCCCCGCAAGGACCGGCTAGGCTGAGACTGCCCCGAAGACTTACCAAAAAGTCTCTGTGCGCTCTGTGCCTGCGGTGGTGGGATCGTTAGTTGTTAGGTTATAATTATCAGCTAATATTAATAGCAAACCAGAGGCTTTGCTTCCCTAAAATCCAGCCCCCGGAAAATTGCCCTCGCAGGAGGCCAGCTCCACCTGGCCCTCAGGCCCAAACGGCCTCCTGCCCCCTCGCACGATCGCTTGCCGGGCTCCGGGCCCGCCTGGCCGCCACCCACAGGCTGCCGGGCCGGGAGGGCGAGCGCCCGCAGGCTCCGGATGGATTTCCATGAGACCTTGGCGAAAACAAAAGGGTTCCTCGCTGTTTCGAGTGGAAAATAGAAAAATAGAGTCCTTTGTGAGTCCTCCGTGCGCTCTGTGTCTCTGTGGTGGTAGTCCGTAAACCTTTGGTTATAACCAGAGGCTAACGACGTTTTCAACCACAGAGGCACAGAGTTCACAGAGAACGCACAGAGCGACGAACTAACAACTGGAAAACCATAGTAACCTGAGGTTAGCAACTGGAAATAGCGGAGGGCCGCTTTAGTTTCCTCTTTGCCTCTCGCCCCCGCTCGTGCGTGCTCCCGCGCCCGTGAGCGAGCGCCCGCAGGCTCCGGATGGATTTCCATGAGACCTTGGTGGAAAAAATGGTCCCTCGCGGTATCGAGTGGGCAATAGAAAAATAGAGTCCTATGTGAGTCCTCCGTGCGCTCTGTGTCTCTGTGGTGGTAGTCCGTAAACCATTGGTTATAACCAGAGGCTAACGACGTTTTCAACCACAGAGGCACAGAGTTCACAGAGAACGCACAGAGCGACGAACTAACAACTGGAAAAACATAGTAACCTGAGGTTAGCAACTGGAAATAGCAGTCTTCTCATTATTCATTATCCATATCGCGGCCCGAACCCATGAATTCAGAAAGCATTTCCACTAAATCCATAGGACGGGCATAAAGCGGGACGGCTTCATCGGCGCTCATGCCGTTTTCCATATCCTCCACTATTTGAGGGATATCTGAGGCTAAGAACGCCTTGGTTCCTTCGTTGTAGCTTCCCGTTGCTAGGAGGATGATCTCTTTGGGTTTAATCGGATAGAGATCATGCTTGAGGAATTCTGCACAATGGGTACTGATAATGAGCTGCTTTTTGCCTGCCATGGCAGATCCCATGTACATGATGAGGCACAAGCGGTGAATAGTTCCCGAGTTGAGATAAACTTCCGGTTTTTCCAGAATCAGAAGTGGGTCATCTTCCCAATATGACCATAAGACGGCAAAGGCAGCCAGGGTCCCATCTGAGAATTTGTCCTGCCCATATTTTGCTCTGGGCCTGCCGATATCAAAGGTACCCTCCAAGCTAAGCGAATCTGACTTATCGGAAGGGGCGAAGCGAAGCTTGGGCATCTGGGGCACGGCGACCTTAAGGATGTCATCGATGATTCTCATCCTCTTCTCCCTTTCAGGGGCAGGCATTTTTGCCGCTCTTTGCAGAATTTTCCTTCCGAAGGGGTCGCCGGGAATGTCGGCGGGAGGGAATGGATCCTGATGGCGAAAGAGTATCGGGTTAAAGTTGAGATAGCTAATTGACCCTAAAAAATTGGCCAGTTCTTGGATATCGTTGTTTGTACTGATGCTGACTGTGCGGATAGTGGTGGATTTTGCAGTCTCAAGATAGGTCTTATCCGGGCTTGTAGCATTTGAGGCATCCATTCTGTCCGGCCGGTTCAAAATAAGCTCTCCGCTCTTTCTTACTCTTTCATAAGCGAGCCTTGGCGATCCGGACGGATCGGCTGTGATGCCCAGAGAGTAGCGATAGTAGGTTCCGGATAAAACGGAGTCTGCCAGGTGCACCTCCAACTCTACCGCTTCTTTCTTCTTTGCGGCCGAAAACTTGATTTTTTCCAGGCCGCCTCGGATCTGCAGCGCAAAAGAGAGACCACCCTCAGGCCGGGCGATATCGGCCAGGAAGCGAAGCGCATCGAGGAGATTGGACTTGCCGATGCCATTCGGTCCCATGATGAAGGTGCGGGGATTCAGGGGAATATCAACAGATTGGAAGTTCTTCCAGTTCTTTAAAATCAGGCGAGATATTATCATTCACTTCACCTCTATAATTCTCAGGCTCTCTATGCCCCGGTTGTCGGCGTTCATCTGCACCTCAAGAACCGATAGTGCGAGGATAAATTCTCTCATGAACGTGCAAAGAGACGATGGGACCTTGATGCGCTTTTTCTCCGGCTTGCTCGTCCTGGCCATCTCTGATCAGATCTCCATCTACGCGGCACTTTGGTCGCAGGGACGAAAAATGTTTCGGGAGGCGGACTTTTGTTGCCCCAGAAGAAAGCTGCTTTTTTTGTCCGCGCGGGCCTGTTCCGAAGCCGACAGATGCCTCTGGGAGTTTCGGCCCGCCTGCGTGCGTACATCTCCTGGGCGAGCGGCCAGCAGCACCTGGACCAGCGCCTGTCGCCAGGGCCCGCCGGGCTGCCGGGCCGGAGGACGAGCGCCCGCAGGCTCCGGATGGATTTTCATGAGACCTTGGTGAAAACAAAAGGGTTCCTCGCTGTATCGAGTGGGCAATAGAAAAATAGAGTCCTCTGTGAGTCCTCCGTGCGCTCTGTGTCTTTATGGTGGTAGTACCGTCAGCCATTTGGTTATTACCAGTGGCTAACGACGTTTCAACCACAGAGGCACAGAGCTCACAGAGAACGCACAGAGCGACTAACTAACAACCGGAAAACCATAGTAACCTGAGGTTAGCAACTGGAAATAGCGGAGAGCCGCTTTAGTTTCCGCCTAACCTCCCGGATTAAGTGGGAGCATTAACCAGTCGATCTCAAGCGTTTTGTCCTCGGCCTTGTCGCGAATCAGTTTGGCATTCCTCTTTTTGCTGAAGCGTTTGACGGAAACAAAGATGATCAAAAAGACCCAAAAGTCAGTCAATCTCGACGGACAAACCATCTGGATAGCTGATAGTGCCATGTATACCGCTGATAATATCAAGGAGCTGGGAGCGGACACATCAATGAGAACGCAGGAATGTGGGGCGGAGTCAACTGGGGGCGTCCACGGCCTCGGTCTTATTGGTCGCATGTAGAAGCTCAGGAAGCTGGACGTAAAACTGACAATTTCGCAGGTCCTTTGGGCCTCCGAGGAAAGAGGGAAGGCGGCAAATGAGTCGCCTCCACACTTTCTCAACAATCGTCCACAACCACATGCGCATCGCCAGAAATCAGGCCTCCCTACCATGAGCCACTTCTCCGCTGTACCTGCACCCGGCACTCTCTGCGGCTGCCCTACTACATCCACATCATGCCCAGAGGCTCATTTCCGGCGGGCGGCGTCTACCTGCCCGCAGATCTGCGAGGCCATCATTCGCCGGGCGATCCCGACCTGATTCCCGCCATCCTAACGGGTCCTCGGCCTCGAACCTTTTGACCTGAAAATGCTTCTAATCCTCTGCTTTTTGATAGGCGGAAATCTTGCCGAACAGAGGATGGTCCGGCTTTACCCTGAGCAGCGTTATTGAGATGACAAAGGCCTCAGGATTCATCACATCCAACAAACAGATTATGCCGCCCTCATCGCCGGATTCGAATACATTAGTAATCATAAATTCCCTTTCCGGCGTAATGTTTATTCCATTCTTGATAAGATATTTGCTCAAATCCCCACTTGCATAAGCGGGAATTGGCAAATGGCTTTTCATCTCATCAATCAGTTCCATATTTCCTACCACTATATTTTTTTATGTTTGAAGCGACGCATGATGCTGCAATTGCTCTCCTCATTCAAAAAGCTCCTTGTCATCGAACAGGGGACAATATGCATCTTTTTCGCTTATGCATCGGTTGGGGCATACTTCACAAAAACTGAGGTTTTCATCCCAAGCTTTGGAGAGCACATTCAGCATTTTGTTGATCAGCCTGTCGTCGAGGTGGGGAAAATAGGATTCAATCAGCTCATATGAAATGCATACTTTTTCATCTTTGCCGGATAATTGTCTTAAGATAACATCCTTCAGCTTCTTCGATGTGCAAATTGAAAAATCCGCAAGGATCTCTTCGCTGATTTTGTGTCTCCTTAGTCGATATCCAAGATCAGCTCTCATATTATCATATATTCCCATTGATAATTCATAGCAAAACCAGTTTAGTTTTATTTTCTCACTCTCATGGGAATAGAATGATGTAGGTTTTATCATGCCAAGTGCAGATTTATTTTTTCCCTTCGTATTTGTCATATCACCATGATTATACGTTCGATTTTAAAAAGAATATGCTCAGAGTGTTTGATTTGAGCCCCTTCAGACGTTTTAGGACAGAATCCTTTTCTAAATCGTCTATATATCCTGCAAGTGCCAAGTAGTCTGCCATGAGATGGTTGAAGATAATGATGGCAATCTGCATAATTGCAGTCCCTTTGAACTCAGGCATGGCATTTGGCGAGAATGAGAATATCTCCGGCCTAAAGAATCTCCTCTCCTCCTTTGATGATCCGGGCATGAATTCTCGGGACCTGGCATTCTTCCTTGTTACCCATAATTACGATGCCACCCCAGTGGGCGGCCATGTTGAGGTCAAGCTTAACGCAGAAGTATACTTGCTTATTCCCAATGGCAATCGTCCCGGTCTCTGTGACATCAAGCTCTAAAGAGATCTCGTCAATTTCCGCCAACCATCTCTTTTATCTTAGAAATTTGTCAGGGCCGGCCCTATGGAATAGTAGGTCTCCGCCGGATATCCATTGATCATACCGTAAGCATCCGGCTCCGGCAGCATTGAATTGCTTTGATTCCAGCTGGAATCAATGCTGTGAATGGGTGTGAAGCTCTTGCTGATGGAGTATGGCTTTGGTTTTGCCAATGCCGCAAAGGGCTGCAACATTAGCGATTCATTCATGCCAAAGATAGCCTGAATCCAGGCGTTATATTCTGAAACTGCCTGGTTAAATGGAGCAATGTCTCCTGTTTTTGCCTGATCATATCTCTGGGACATGTTCCATCCCCGGTTGAGGCCATCCAGGACACCTCTCTGGTAGTCGCTCAAGGCCAGCGAGGGATCTATCTGGTTGAATACAAATAGCATGATAATCAGTGTGAATAATGCACTTTTCATCTTTGCATTCTCCTTAATTCAATTTTACTGTTTTATTATATGACATTACCTGATTGGGTATGGATTGCTATATAATGGCGGCATCATCATCCTTGAGGAGAGCCTCGATGACCTCTGCTCGGGCCTGGCCGCTGATGGGCGCAAAATCGCTCTTTTTGCTCCCGCCGGCATCGGATCTCTTTAGCTTCCCGTGGATCCATTCTTCATGGGTTATCATGTCGAGGGATAGTGCCTCTTGCGCGCTGCGACAGATGCGTCCAGCAAATGCAATAGCCGATTTCTCCAGGACGCATGCCGAAACATGGACGGGGCTCACGAAAAAAATAGACCCGGCTTTCAAAGGCTGCTCCAGTACAATGCGCAATATCTCCCGGCCTGCATATCTATCCAGGCCGCCTGCGCCTAGACCATAGAGGTCCATCTCCACTACCGCATAACGGCTGCGGGGGGAGACGATGGCAATGGCTGCGAACGCTCGGCTGTGCACAGAGCACCATTCCCAGTATTGTTTCAAGACCTTGCGGCTCTGCATCCAGATAACATGACGGGCCAGGACGGCCTCTTCCAGAGTGTTATGCGGCTTTAGCACAAGTATTGTCTGATGCAGTCAAAGTAGGTGTAGCTTTTGGGCCGAAAACGGTTTTCCTCGCGATTTCTTAAGTGACAGTGCAAAAATGATTTGTTTAGTTAATTATATATACTGTTATCAAGTAATTCATAATAGGTAATTGAGGTAATAGCATGAAAATAAAATTCATATGCAAAAATTGTGGCTCAGTGAATGAAAAGGATAGAGAGGTGCTTCTTGATCCTGAATACAATCAGGAGGACTGGCTCTGCGATCTTCCTATAAGTTTTGAATGGATTTTGCCGGTAGGAAAGATCTCGCCGATTGTCGGCAGCCCATTGTACGTTTCAAGCCTGGGCGGCAACCTCTCCCGAAGTGAGTACCTGGAGAGATATAATGTGGATCCGGAGATCGCCTATCAATTGATGCGCAAAGATAAGGGAAAATCTCTGGCCAAGGCCATGGACCCGGCCAAAGTACTATCCCTGGTCATGTCATCTCGCTTGCCGAATGCAGATGAGTGGCCGGCTTAAGCGGATGCGCAAAAAATTCCGAAAGACGGCCCTTTCTTCATTTTAAAGGCGCAGGATACGAAAACCTTAAATACGTCGATTGCCGTATTGAGCCTGGCAAGAGTCGATGACCATTCATTCCTCCTGCATAAGAAGACTTTTCCTCCCTCCTGATCAATTGGCAGAAATTGGCCATGTTTTCCGCTCCTAAAAGTACGGGTAATATGATCGGCATTGTCCATAACATGGGACATAAAGATATCTTCCCGTCCATTCATAGGCAAGGCAGTTACAACGATAGCTGCAATCAACTGGATTTTGCCTGCAGTAGGATACGTACCTGATGTTTACGCCATCAAGATAAGCATCACAAACTGGCCTTCCCAGAATATCATGCCCCAGGATATCGAATTGCAGCTCTTTGCCCTTGAAGCAGATAAGATCCGCCAGGGGTTTATCGAGAAGAACTTCGACTTTTGCCTGTAATCCATAAGTGCCGGGTTTTGTAACATCCACCGTCATGCCGTTGGGCTCTGAGACCTTGTCAATCGTTCCCGCAAAATCATATGCGTGAGCTGAGAAGACTAACAAAGGAAAGGATAAGAGCAAAATAAGCGCTATGTGAGCCGCGATCTTTCTTGAAGACTTGGAATTCATAGCTACTATTATCTTATCATCAATCTTCAAGTTTATCCTACGCTTTTGAGAGGCCGCAGATTCCCTCCGGCTGCATGCCCCTCTCTTTCATTAATGCTGCCTTCTCAGGTCCGAAGCAGCTATCCTGATTATCGTAGTCCAGGCAGCACTTTCTTCATCACCTCGGCAGCTATGACCACCAGCAGGCCGACTCCAAGAACGTAAATCCAGCTCTCAGATGTCAGAGGCTTGGTCTGGAAGATGGATTGCATGAAAGGAATGTACACTACGGCAAGAATCGAGAATATCGAGCCGACTATTCCCAGGAGAAGCGTCTTATTGCCCAGCGGATTCATCCTGAATATTGACTCTTCCAGAGACCTGCTGCTATAGGCGTTATAGACCGTGAAAAAGCCCAGTCCCACAAAGGCCATGGTTCTGGCATAGCCCAGGTCCTGACCCATCTCCAGCGATGCCATGTACAGGCCCAATGTGCCGGTTACGATCGCGGCTGCAATTCCCAGGGTATAAATCAGCAGGGCTCTTGAGGGCATGCTCTCCATAGGATCGCGCGGCTTCTTCGTCATGATCTGTGCATGTGCCGGCTCCAGGGCCAGGCCTATGGCCGGGAACTCCTCAGCCACGACATTTATCCAGAGAATCTGCGCGGCCAGAAGTGGAATGGGATAGCCAAGAACAACGGCAATAAAGATCGTAGCCAGCTCGGCAAAGCTGACGGCCAGAAGGTAGGTGGTTCCCTTTCTTATGTTGTCGTAGATCCTTCTGCCTTCCAGAACTGCCCCGACGATGGTGGCGAAGTTGTCATCGGCGATGACCATATCCGATGCTTCCTTGGTAACCTCGGTCCCCGTCTTTCCCATGGCGATACCGATGTCTGCTGCCTTTAAAGCAGGAGCATCGTTCACACCGTCTCCAGTCATGGCTACGATGTTGCCCCTCTTTTTCAGCGCCTCGACTATGCGCACCTTGTGCTCGGCCGTGACCCTGGCAAATATCGAGACCTCATCGATCCTTTGCTGCAGCTCTTCCTCGTTCATCCTCTCCAGATCCGCTCCCTCGATGACCTCCCCATTGCCAATATCCAGCTCCTTGCCAATGGCTCTGGCCGTGAGGCGGTGGTCTCCGGTGATCATGACCGTCCTGATGCCTGCCCTCTTGCTGACGGAGATGGCATCCATCACCTCTTTTCTGGGAGGGTCCATCATGCCGGCCAGACCGGCAAAGATCAGATCCCTTTCAACATAATCCATTTCCAGAGGATCGCTGCTGCCCTGGGATTTGCCGGCAAAGGCCAAAACCCTGAGGGCACGGTCTGCCATGCCGTTCGCTCTGGCTAAAATGGCCATTTTGTCCTCTTCGGTGAGGGGCGAAACACCCTCTGCCTGGGCAATGCGGCTGCATTTGCTCAGTACCGCTTCCGGTGCGCCCTTCATGGATACGATTTGGCCCATGCCCTGAATCTCATCGACCGTTGTCATCCTTCTGCGGTCGGAATCAAAGGGATACTCCGCAATCCTGGTGCCGCTCTTCCTGATCGTCTCCAGAATGCCTGCCTTTTTGGCGGCTACAATTATTGCCCCCTCGGTTGGATCTCCCACTATGCGCCAGTTGCCGTTGGCCTTCTCGATATCCGCGTTGTTAGTAAGCGTTCCAATCTTGAGAACCCTTGCCAGATCCTCTTCCTGGGGGTCGATGAGCCTGCCTTGCTCTGAGAAGGAGCCCACCGGTGTATAGCCCGCCCCCTCCACATCGATGGTTCTAAAGGTTTGAATTTCTCGCAGCGTCATCTCGCCGGTGGTGAGGGTGCCGGTCTTATCGGTACAGATCACCGTAGTCGATCCCAGGGTTTCGACCGCAGGAAGCCTTCTGATTATGGCGTTCTTCCTGGCCATGGCCTGGGTTCCGAAGGCTAAAGCCAGGGTAACCACAAAAGGAAGAGCTTCCGGCACTCCAGCCACGGCAAGAGCAATGGCGGATATCAGGGAATCCATGATGGGCGAGCCCCGGCTGGCGTCCAGCACGAAGACAATTGCAGCTATGGCAAAAACCAGGAGGGCCTGTCTCTTGGCCAGCTGTTCCAGCTTTATCTTGAGGGGCGGATCGGCCTGCCTCCGTTTGATCATGCCCGAGATTCTGCCGAGTTCGGAGGCGAGGCCAGTAGCGGTCACCACCGCCCTGCAATTACCGTAGGAGACAATGGTCCCCATGAAGACCATATTCTTTCTATCGGCTAGATCGGCCTCTTCCGGCAGATGCTCTGTACTCTTTTTAATGGGCAGCGATTCCCGGGTTAAAGGGGCCTCAATGACCTGCAGGGCGGTCACCTCAACAATTCGACCGTCTGCCGGCACCTTATCTCCTGCTTCCAGATAGATCATGTCGCCGGGAACCAGATCCGAGGCAGGGATGGTGCTCATCTTGCCGTCCCGCATGACGTCCGCCTCCGGGGCAACCATCTCCCGGAGCGCCTCCATGGCCCTCTCCGCTTTATACTCCTGGAAGAATCCAATGACCGCCACGAGAATGACTATTCCCAAAATAACATAGGCATTGGTGCTCTCGCCGGCGATATAAGAGATCACGGCGGCAAAAATAAGCACTAAAACCATGTAATCTTTAAATTTGCTCAGGAAAATTTTCAAAGGCGAGGGTTTGGAGGGGCTTTCCAGTTGATTGGGACCGTACTCGGAGAGTCTCTTGGCCGCATCATCAGAGCTAAGTCCCTGTTGTCCGGATTTCAGGCTGGAGAGGACCTCATCAGTTGTAATTGAATGCCATTTCACGCGTCTAGCCTCACTTGTGGGATGAGGAGGACTACGGCAATTGTAGATATAGTTTTCGCAAATGGGAGTTGGCTATGCATAAACTCTTTGTCCTTCCGGTTTCTGGCAACCTTGATTTTTTATTCGCGTTCGATGATTTCTGGAATGAGTGATGCAAACCAGACAAAACTAAGATCCAATTCGGGATATCTTTCATCGAATTTCTCGGAGTGAACTCCTATTAGATATTTCTTAAAAGATTTTATACGATCATGAATAAGTTCTGCTCTTCCATTGATATTTCGAATGAACGTAGTTGGTTTTGTCAGAACAGGACTTCCACTTGTGCCATTATGTAACCTGGAATCAATTAAAAATCCCTGTCTTCCGCGAAATGGCTGATTATATAATGTCGCAATTGTCGCGCCGCGAGCAATCGGGGCATTATGCAAATTGTCATGCACACCTTCTGGATAACCGACAACCAAGAGTTCTTCTCCAAGCTCTAAGTACCTATTAGTGTTAAGATCGTGTATATTAAAGGATTGTATATAATATTTAGAGATTTCTTCTTTATCTATTGGCAAGGCAACTATATCAACGTCTTTCCCAAAGCGAGGATGTTCAAGCCATTTAGGTTCGTCTTTATCGTAAAGCGATAATGAGAATGTCCTATTTTTAGTTAAATCATTTTTATCCACATGCAATCTTAATCGAAGTTGCTCTGGAGAATTATTTGCGTCACAAACTACATGTCGATTTGTGATAAAATAATGGTTGCCGCTGTGCTCATAAAAGAAACCAGAAGCACATTCCTCTTCGTAGGTGTGACCTTCTTTGAAGAATTTGACCATTGATACGGCAAATATTTCTTTTTCGAGAACAACCAAACTCATCTCACCTCGATATCCAAGAGACCGAACTTCTAAACAACGACTTCGACGCATCTGGCAGAAATCGTCGGCTCTGGGATGGGCATCTTATCCTCTTTTAGACCTTCCAGGTGAAACTCTATCGCTTCTTTCATCAATTCTGTCGTTTCCTCCTCAGTCTCGCCTGCTGCAACCACGCCTGGCAGGTCTGGGCAGTATGCGGAGTAATTCCTTTCACCCTTTTCGATGATTATGGTGTATTTAGCCATTCAAGATATCCTCTATGTCTGCCTGCTTTAATATACTTTTCAGGGTCTTGGGATGCAAGTCCATATCGAGCTTGCCTGCAATTGTCACACGGCCACTCTTAAATGGATGCCTGAACTGTCTGTGGCTACCTTTGATACTCACAAGACGCCAGCCATCGGCCTCGATTAGCTTGATTACATCTCTTACTCTCATCTTCGCTCAAATTGATTTGCAGCTTCTTTTTTGTGCCGCAAATAGCTCTCGTACCCCCTCCGGGAGAGCCTGTCCGCCTCTTCGTTCTCTTCTCGCGGCACCCAGGAGAAGCTGACATCCTTCCCATCCAGCAGCCTCTTGATCTCGGGCACGTACTTCTTGGAGGTGGCGGAAGAGACCTTGTACTGGCCCTTCATCTGCTTGATCACCAGCTCCGAGTCGCCCTTGATAACGATTTTGTCATCGATCCCCTCATCAACCAGCCATCGCGCCGCTGCCATCAGCGCCTCATACTCGGCAACGTTGTTGGTCATGCCCCGGCCCTCGCCCACGCCGCCAAATCCGCGCCAGATCGGCTCGCCGTCCCGATAGACAAGATAGCCATAGGCGGCCACGCCTCCGGGATTCTTGGGATAGCACAGCCCGTCGAAGTAAATGGTGATCATGCTGTCTGATGCATTATGAATGCAAGACTATAAAAGCTGCGTTCGAATTTGCCCGGACCGCAGGCGCTCAACCGTAGGTTTTCGACAGAAGATGCCATCGCAAATGATTGCTAATTTTGCCTCCTAAGGTAGCCAGGCTAGGGATTTGCTTTCATCGAACGCAGAATGCTAAAAATGGTAAAGAATGTTTGCAGCTAACCGCATCCGCATCCTCCGCCACCGCCCGCCGTCGAGGTTGTGGTGCCCCTCGACCCGGAGATGGGATACATGATGTTCGTGTATCCGGCCAGGTTCTTGTTTGTCCTATCGCGGGAGTAACTGGATAGATCAAGAATCTTCTTGCCGGAAGATTCTGCCGCAACCGCGGAAGGCACCACAATTGATGGGCTGACCATAGTGGAATTGTCCATTGAGGTACCATTCAGGGAGCTGTTATTCAATGATGAGTTATTCATTGCTGCCTGCGTTTGGGGGCCGCCCTGGGCCGGCACGGCTTTTTCGCTGGAGACTGAGGAAGCCGCCAGATTCAGGTCACCCATGTACACCATCTCTCCGCCCGGCGACCACTGGGCAGAGGCATTGAAGGCCAGGGCAATGAACATGACTCCCAGAGCCAGGGCCGCATATTTTGCATGGAACATATGTATTGATTCCTCCATAAATGCTCTTATAAAAAATATGGGCTATGTGCCCGCATGGGGCACATGATTTCAGATTACTTGGGTGGCCAGTAATCCTTCATCCAGCCGATGATGCGTCCGGAGTCTTCTGGGCCGACCATGATCTTGATCTTCCCCTGGAAGAGGTCCTCCAGCTCGCCGGAAAACCTGGCAGCCATTCCGGGCAGAACTATTGCTGGATACTTCTGGTCCTCCCACTTGAAGGCAGCCTCGTTGAAGGAATCCAGGATCTTGGCGGGGCTCAGCTGGCCGCCGGCCACAGACGCCTGCACGCCGATTCCATCGGTATTGATGGCGATGATGTAGGCATCGATGTCGTTGGAGGCGATATCCGACTCTACTGTGTAGTAGGTCAGGGCGAAGTTCGTGGTCAAGAAGACCGGGGACTCAGCACCTGGCTTGCCAACCTTGTAGATGCCGGGCTTGACCTGCACGGGCGTCCTCGGATCGGTGTAGATGTTGAAGCGCAGATGCATATCCGGCATCATGCTGTAAGCCTCGAGAGAGTGCTTGATCATGATGGCTCCGCCGCGGATGACGAAGGCAGCGGTGAGCACAGACTCCCAGTAAGAAGCACGCACTGGATCATCAGTGGTCAGCCAGGCGTTGATGGGCAGCACCATGACTGGATAGGAGATATCCCTCTGCGCCTCTTCCACAGCCGCTCTCCGGAGGTTGATGAAGTTGAGCAGTGTCTGCTGCAGAAGCTTGCCGTTGGGGGCAGTGCCTGGGTCTAAGATGAGGTCGGTGAGGCCCATGCCGGCAAAGGTGACGGCCATGGACTTCAGGGCATCCAGATCGAAGGGCACGCTGAGGGTCACAGGCACCTTATAGTCAAAGGCGAGCTGTGCGACCTCCTTCCAGTTGTCCTTGTTGGCGGCGTAAATGAGGGGTCTGGCCTTGGCGGCGACCTCAAGTCCAGCCTTGAGGACATTGGGATTGAAGGAGCAGAGGATGAGCGGGAAGTCCGAATTGGCCATGACCGTCTTGACGCAGGCCGCGAACTTAGCCGGGTCATCAGTCACGGAACGTACCGCAATCATCTCTACGTTCTGCCACTTGCCGATGTAGAACTTGCGCCAGGTTGAGATCTTCTTGACGCGCTCTACCAGCTTGGACTCTTCCATGTTGTCGGCTACATCGTAGGCAAATGGAGGCTTGTTTAAGAAGGTCATCTGGTGGCGATACATGATGTCCTCGCCGCCGACCTTGACCTGCTTTTCTCCGACGCCAATGTATACCATTCTAAGCTCAGGAGCGACGATGCTCCTCAGGGTATCAAGCTTCTTGGCGTACTTCTTCTCATCTACCAGTGGAGTGCACTCCTCTACCTTCCTGGTCCTGGAGATCAGGCCCGCGGCATAGGCCATGCAGGTCTCCTCTCCGCACTTCTTACAGTTGGTCTGTGTAAGCTGCTTGTAAAGGTTAAGCGGGCTAGTTTCCTTCATGTCTCTCACACCCCCATCTTGAGCCAGGCCGCAGTGTCCGGCGTCTTGGCATCGATCCTTCCCATCA
>JAPKYC010000080.1 GCA_026394505.1 Methanothrix sp. | reverse complement strand
TGAAAGAGGCAAAAGCCCAGGCAACATAAAGGATGACCAAAAGAAATGTCCAGTGCAACCGCACGGGTATGCCCATGATCTTTCCCAACTCCAGAGAAGAGTTCATAGGAGGCCTTTAACCTTCGGCATTAATAGATCTTTTGACAATAAGTGAGCGGGTAGGAGAGTGGGGGTTCAGTGTGGATTTCAAAAACTAGGATTACCCGCTCAAATTAATGAATTGGCGGTAAAGATATAAATATTTCCCCTGGATAGGCTTTTACCAGATATCTAACCTGAGCACTATGCTCGGCCATACAGGCCGCCGTATAAGCATCGCTCAGACTCTTGCCGGCGGCAAACACTCCATGGCCGCGAGCAATACATGCCTTACGAGTTTGCAGGGCAGAAGATGCCGCCCTGGCCAGCTCATCTGTTCCGAAATGGCCCTCAACGATTGGAATAGCCCCCAAAAAGATCATGCCCTCGCCATCCATGGGCATTATTTCCTCTCGCTCCAGAAGAGATAAGGCTACGGCATAAGGAGAATGGGTGTGGATGATAGCCTGTTTTGTGGTGCTCCGGTAGATGGCCCGGTGAACACAGGTCTCGCTGCTGGCAATCTTGTCCTGGTCACATGGACAACTCAAATCAACCTCCACGACCAAGGCTTCATCCAGCTCGTCAAGCATGCTGCCGGTGCAGGTTATACAGATCTTATCTCCCTCCAGCAGGCTGATATTTCCGAACCTGGAGCTGGTAAGGCCGGAAATGACCAACTTCTTGCCGAACCGGGCGATCTCCTGCCAGGCTAAAGGCATACCAGCTTCACCTCTTTTCCAATAGACGGAAAGGGACCGCCTTATAGTCCACCTCCCCGAATTTTCCCAGCAAGTCAACCTTTACCTGGTAGTCGCCTGGGCTCCAAAAGCTCGTCTCCCAGCGGGCAGAGAAGATGCCGTTGCCGTCGAAGTCGTCCAGGGGTATCTCCAGATTTCTGTCCGGCCCTATGATGTTGGCATTTATGGTCCTGATATCGCCCAAGGCATGCGCCTCGATCATGACCGGCTCGCCTACGGGGCAATCGTTCCGGTTAAGCTTTATCTCCTCCAAAACAGGAGGCTCCAGCCCAAAGCGAGTCGCACTGATGCTAAGCAAGGCACCGGTCAGATTAAGGGCCCCATAGCCGTAAACATTATCCTGCCCAGGCGGGCCCAGGTCGTCCGCCGTCTTGAGCAGCACCCTCTTCACATCAGCCGGGGCAAGGTCGGGCTTTGCTTCCAGCAGCAGCGCCGCGGCCCCGGAGACCTGAGGAACGGCCATAGAGGTGCCGCTCACAGCGCTCTTGCCGCTCTTCGATTCGGCCAGGGCGGAGACAACATCCACACCAAACGTGACCAGGTCGGGCTTGGTGTCGCCTTTGGCCGTCGGCCCGCGCGAGGATAGTTCGAAGATAGTGCCAAAGCTGTCCACAGCCCCCACGGTTATCACGTTCTCGGCATCGCCGGGAATGACGATGGATGAGGCGGCCGGGCCGGAGTTTCCCGCAGCCACACACATAATCAGACCCTTTTCCACCATTTTGTTGCAGGCTTCATCCAAGAGAGACGTGCCGTCCGAGGGGCTTTCACCGCCCACTGAAAAGGATATGACCCTTATTCCATAACGATCTTTATTCTCAAGGCACCAGTCCAGTGCTTTGAGGGCATCGGATAGATAGCATGCCCCTTCCCGGTCCATGACCTTTATCACTACCAGGCTAGCTCCCGGTGCCACGCCCGTGCCCTTCTCTCCGGCAATAAGGCTGGCGCAATGGGTGCCATGTCCGTTGTCGTCGTAGGAAGCGGTTTGATTGTTCACGAAATCCTTGAAGGCCACAATTTTGCCTGCCAGGGCTTCGTGACCACTATCCGCTCCGGTATCAATGAGGGCCACGGTCACACCCTTTCCCGTGTAGCCCTTATCCCTCCGGGGGTCATCGACATAAGGGGGAAGAGAAGACGGCCCACTGCTTTTTCCCGGCAGCGCCAAAACCTTCAGCTTCTGGTCCCTGAAGATGCCCTTGACGCCATCCGTCCTGGCAATCTTCTCCAGCTTATCGCCGGATACCGTCAAGGCGCTCCCCGGCAGGATATGGAAGCGATCCCCAGATGGAGCCACATCGCTCAGATTGCCGTCATGAAGGACGATCACCTTCAGATCTTTTGCGCCTTGCTTTTCCAGGCTGTCCTCGATTCCGTTGCTGTTAAGATCATTGGGGTCGCGAATGGTAAGTGTCTTTGATTCGTCCTTTGCCGCATTGCCGGATTTGTCAATGGCCACAATTGTAACCTTGTAGGCTCCGGGCGGCAGGTTGGAGCCGCAGTATCCTGTGTATCTGCCGTCTTGATTCAGATCCAGCATGAGGTTCATGCGATTGCCGATATCGGCATAGACCATCTCTATGCCGCCTGCATCATGGACAAAAGCATTGATCTCGCTTCGGGGAGCGCCGATCTTCAGCGCCGAGGGGCTTACGCTCACTCCATAAATGACCGGAGGCATACCATCATCCGCATTTGGCTTGAAGTAGCTTTCATATTCCTTCTCAAACCAGATGCTGGCCTTGTTGTTATCGAGCGCATTTTGCATGGGAAAAGCAGCCGCACAGCTAAGCAGACCGGCCAATAAAATAAAATAGGCAAATGATCTGGAGTTCACCTTAACCCCACTTATTCATTTCCAAGATTCTTATATTTACTGGTGCCGACACCCTCAATTTGCATGGCATCCGGGAAGGTCTTGGTGATTTCTCCAGAAGTGGCTACAATATCTACTCTGTAGACGCCGGCTGCCACATTGGCATTCCAAATGCCGGCAAACTCGTCTCCGTCAGATTTGATGCGTTTCATCATAACCCTGGAAACTGATTCTCTGGAAGAGTTCAATACCTGGGCCGATACAGTGAAACCTTTTTCCGCCGCGCTTTTTTGCGCCTGGGATGTGGAGCCTATCTTCACCACGCCACCGGTACGGCTCAGGTCGGCATATCCCTGCGGCGAGCCGAATCCGCATGTTGCACACCCTTTGATGGTCAGAATCGTCTCGTTGCCGCTCCGGTTAACGTTTTCCGGCACGCCGGCTGAGCTTATATTCATCTCTTCGAAGACCGCCGTTATCTGGACAACATCTCCTATCTTGGCGGGACTGGGCCTGGCATAAGCCTTCTGCAGGGCGATGTTAAGATGAGGCAAATTGGCCTGCCAATCCTGCCAGGAGTAAATTCTGGCATCATAGCCCAGAAGCTTCAGCATAAGCCAGGTCATGGAAGCCTCGATGCCGGCATTGGAGTAGACGACTACGGGCAAATCTTTGCTTATAGATGAGAACACCTTTTGCACGCTCGCCTCGTCCTTGATCCTCTTGCCGTCCAGGACGCTGGTATAAGGAATATTGACGGCATTTGGTATCGATCCAGCTTCAAAATTATCAGCCGTTCTGGCGTCGATGACCTTTGGCACACTGCTATGCACATACTCATAAGTGGCCAGAAGATCAGGCTTTAATGACGAATTGTAGCTCTTGGGGGAAAGAGAGGCAGGCTCTGAAACCGTGGGCTGCATGGCTCTTACCCAGTCATCGATGCCTCCATCCAGCAACGAGACCCTTTCGTGCCCCAGATACTTCATGACCCAATAAACAAAAGTTGCAGCCGACGGCCCTCCGCCGCAGGTCGGGCATTCTCCATAAATGAGCACCTCATCATCCTCGGATATGCCTGCCTTCCCCAGGATTTGGGCCAACTCGGATACCGGCTTTAGCTGCTTACGTTCATTGAGGAAACTGCCATAAGGAATGCTGATCGCACCTGGGATAAACTCGGCAGGATCCGGGCTGATATCCATAATGATTCCGGAATCATTAGCGTTCTCCAGGGGCATAAGAACCGAGGCAAAGCTATCGTTTCTCTTCTGGACGGCTTCGCTGCCCGAAGTTTGGTTCAAGGAGGCCTGGCGGCCGGGTGAGAGGCTCTGATCAATTGTAAACAAATCATTTGCCTGCAAGCTGGGGTTATTCTGCCGGTTATACCGAGGATTGACCAGGCCGCCTGTGCTGGACATCACCTCTGCGGTAGCATTCGCCTTCCCCAAGAATACCGCCCACTCGTTATTCAGCACATCCTGTTGAGAGGTGGGCGTGCCACAGGCGGCGCATTCTCCATAGACGCAGGAGACTGATGCTGCAAATAGGGAAATTAGCAACAGGATAAGTCCTGCATTCCTTTTGATTCTCATCAGAGTCATCTCTTGCCTGCTTTAAGCAGTAGCATTACCTGTAATCCCCTCGTTATTCTGCCAATTCTGATAGGAGTAGAGCTTGGCATCAAAGCCCATGAGCTTCAGGGCAAACCAGGCCACCGAGCCAAGCGTAGGTTGACCGGTATAAACCACTACGGGCTGATTCTTGTCCAAGATGGCGAAGACTGCTCTCTCTAGCTTTGCCTCATCATTGATCTTGCCTTCGCGAATCATGCTGGCAATGGGTATATTGTACGCCCCGGGTATAGAATGATTTGCATAGTCCTGCGAGGGCCTTGCATCCACAATCTGTACAGATCCATTCTTGACAAGGTCATAGGTAGCAAAGAATTCGTCATTAGCTTCTGGCGTATAATTTGTGGCCGGCCTTATCGTCGTCTCTTTGGCAACAGGCTTGCCGGCGGCGGCCCAGTCGCTTACCGTTCCATCCAGCACTCTGACGTTCTTGTGACCTAAAGATCGCATCATCCAGTAAACAAGCATTGCAGGAGCCGGTCCCCCACCACAGGTCAGGCACTCACCATAGATCACAATGGAATCTTCCTTGGATATTCCTGCCTCGCCCAGGATCTGGGAGATCTCCTCTACGGACTTCAAATTTCCGTCATGCAGGAATCTGGTATAGGAAATGGCTATCGAGCCTGGGATGTGCTCTGTGGCGTTCTTGCTGATGTCCAGCAGGATCTCGGCGCTAGAGACCCCGTCAATTGGAGCGAGCATGCCCCTCGCCCCGGTGCTGCGCACAATGGACGCGTTCTCCTCCGCGAGTTTGCGCGGCTCGGCCTTCTTTGCCAGGCTTTCGGAGACGTTGATCTTCGGGACATTTTCCTGCGGCGAATTGCTCTCTTCGGTAGCATTGGTTTTATTGAAGCCGGCGAGGGGCTGATTCCAGATTCCCACCCGGTTCTTCTGAGCTGTGTTTAAGCCCGGCATGACCTCCGTCTTTCCCGCGTTGGGATTTCCAATCTCATCGAGTTTTGCCATTGGGTCCCAGCCTGAATCGCCCTTGCAGGCATCGCAATAGGCTTCGCCACCATGGGCTGCATTTACCAGCATCAATAACGCCAATAGCGCTAAGATGCCCGCTCCCGCTGAACATGACCCCAAATATGATCTGAATGTTGTCATTATCTCCCCTTTTTTAATACGATAAGCCGCGTCGTGCGGCGACCTTGACCTCACCTAAAGTCTCTTGCAGCTCATATCCTCGCGCATCTTTTGCGCAGAGGACAATATCATACCTTCCCGGTTCCAGCAGAGCCGTGGAGAAGGCTCCTTGATAGAAATCCCCGGACAAAACCAGTCGGCAGTAGCCTTGCGCCTCCGATCCATCTTGATAAGCGCGAGCGGTTACCTGCAAGAGATCGTGTCTGGACTGCAGCTTTGCCTTAATGGCGATGAGATCGCCCACTCTTGCCTCGCTTGGAGTCAGATCCTTGGCGAGGATGGCAATCGGCTTGACCTGGCCGCCCATAATAGGATACTGATCTTTGCCGGTCTTGCTTATCAGATAGGGCTCATCCCCAAAGCCGTCCTTGCCGGGGGCTTCCTGCCCTGGCCCTTGCATCTCATCCGGGCCACGGTAGTCGCTCCAGAGGTTTCCGCCTTTGGGATATTGTGCGTTCCAGATGTTTATTCCTCGATCGTCGGCTTGAATGACATTGTCGGCCAGGCGGTTGCCGTAGATTTCATTTTTGCTCGACTCCAGGAATATTCCCGTCCGGCTGTCGGAGATGTTGTTATAAATGATGGTATTGCCATCCGAGCGGCTCTGTATCTGCATTCCATAGCGTCCGTTGCCTCTTATAACATTTCCGCTAATGGTGTTTTGACCTGACTCTTCCATGAGGGTCAATCCGGCCACCACGTTGTCCTCCATGGTGTTGTTGATAATGAGATTGCCCGTGCAGTTGATGCGCAGATCCAGACCGGTGTTGGTATTTCTGGACAGGTCGTTCTCTTCGACCAGGTTTTTGGCACAATCGGTGAACATGTAAAGGCCGTACATATTTCCCCGCAGCACGTTTCCTCTTATGGTATTATTGCGGCAGGAGGGAAAGAGATTGATGCCGTAAGCGCCGTTGCCATAGGCCACATTATTCGTGATGAGGTTGTCGTTGGAGTTGGAGAGGTATATCCCATACCAGCCCTCTCCCACTATGCCGTTAAAGCTGGCATTGTTTCCTGTGATTGTATTCCCATGGGAAAAGAGCAGGGCAATGCCGGGCTGAGCACAATGGATTACGGTGTTGTTGGAAACTATGCAGCCCAAGACATAGTTGAGCTTTATTCCATAAAAACCGTCTCTGACCAGAAAGCCACTGACGCGGACATTGTCCGCATCTATGTTTACGCAGGCGTCTCTATTTCCGGCCCGGATAACTGCACCGTTCCCCACCAGATTCAGGCTTTTTGAGATGGTTATTTTGTCATAGACTCCCGGACCTACCTGCAGAGTATCGCCGGGAGAGGCAGCATCAATCGCAGCTTGCAGATTCGAGCTTACCTGCAACGTAGCCCCGTTCGCGACGGAAGAGATCAGCAAGGCGGCGGACAAGATGCAAAATGCTATAGTTTTCAAGCGACCCACCTTCCTGAGAAGCTGTCGTGAGGTTAATAAAGCTAACGTAGATATAAGATACATATGAACGTAAGTCTTTTTATTGCTCGATCACAGATACACTAGTGGAGGAATTGAATTTGAGATATTTATATGCAATTATGGGCATATTTCTGCTGCTGGCCGCCACTGCCGCGGGAGGGAGATTTATCCCAGTGATGGATGTCGATACCTACGCGGATGCAAATAAAGCCAACCAGAGCTATACCGACAGCGATATCCTTATGGCCTCTTCCCAGGAAGGGAAATCGACAACGGAGGTCTATCTGAGTTTTAATAATAGCTTCGGCTCCCAGAACATCTTCAGTCCTGAGCAGATAAAATCAGCCACGCTTACCCTCAATGCCGCCAATGTCGAGAAGGCGGGCAAGATCCGGGCTTATTTCTTAGAGGGAGCGGTCTTGGATACAGTAACCTGGTATGACAAAACCGATTATGATAGCGAGGTCTCATCCTCACCCCTAGAGGTAGATAAAGAGGGCAGCTACACCCTGGATGTGACAGACATCATCAAGAAGGCGGTCGAGACCTGCACGGAAACCTGCCCCTACACCATCGTCCTGGTAGCAGAAGATGGAGCCTTCGTGGAATTCACCTCTCGTGAGGCTTCTGAAGAGAATAAGCCCGTTCTCGAATATTGGACAGAGGAGTGAATTTAAGATAGGCGAATTTAGCCGGCCGGGGGATGAATCTTCTTTTTATATCTCTTGCGTCCCATAGGAATGCAGATGCGCTCACTCATGTCTCTCAAATCCGTCATCGTTCTCATCCTGGCGCTATGCCTGCTCGCCGGCATAGCTCTGCCGTTCTCCAATAGCGTCCCGGTAATTGGGAAAAATTCCAGCGAGGTAATTTTCATCAAGTCTCCCGGATGCACAAAATGCGCGGCTGCCGAGAGAATGCTGGACGTTGTCGGACAGCAGGTACCACTCAATATTACTGCATACTATTATTACTCCGAGGAGGGCCATCGCATCATCAAGCAGTACAAGGCCAAGGATGTTCCATCCATCATAATTGGAACTCGGGTGATAAATTACAGAGATTACAAAAAAGACAATGTTTTGCTGGAGAAGCTCATCCGGGAAGCTCTGGCCAACCAGAGCCCCGATATTCCGCCCGTATTGACCCTTTCCAAGATGGAGAGCACAAACCGGAGCAGCGCGAGAGACGATTTGGGACTGAATTTGCAGGAGATCTCCCTTTACACGTTCTCCGCCGTGCTGGTGGCAGGCCTGGTGGCAGGCTTCAATCCCTGCTTGCTTGGCATCCTGGTCTTCCTGGCGGCATCCGTACTCTCTTCCACTGGGAAGAGGCGGGAGCTGGTGATGATGGTGGTGTCCTTTTCCTTTGGCATCTTCGCCATGTACTTTCTCTTTGGCCTGGGCATGCAGCAACTGCTGCAGACCGAGGCGATCGCCGCCTCCTTCCGCTATATCCTGACCGCCTTTCTGATGCTCGCCGGCCTATCTCAGGTCTGGGATGCGCTGCGCCTGAAGCAGGGAAAGCCCTCTCTGTTTCGCACGGACTGGGCGCTCAAGTACTTCCAGGCCGGGGTTGATAAGGGCCGCTTCAGCTCGTATTTCTTGATCGGGGCGCTCTTCTCCCTGGTCAAGGCCCCCTGTGTGGGCGCCATCTACCTCGCGATACTGGATCTTCTCTCGGCGAGAAGCTACTTTGAGGGCGCTGCCTACCTGTTCTTCTTCAACCTGGGGGTAATTCTGCCCATCATCATCCTGGGCGGGGCAATTGCTCTGGGCATGAGCCCGGAGCAGGTGGACTCCTTTCGCAAGGATCACAGAGTAGGAATGAGGCTGGCCACGGGCCTGGCCCTGCTGGCGTTAGCGCCGCTCATCTACTGGCAGCTTATTTAGGAAGGATTAAAATAGAGAGATGGCTCACCTCCTTTTCGAGGTGAATCTTTTTGTTTTTAGTTGGAGAGGCTCTTCTAGGAAAGGAGCCTGAGATTGCTCATATCGATCTGATCATCGGAGATAAGGAGGGGCCGGTAGCCACGGCTTTTGCCTGTGCACTTTCGCAGCTTTCGGCAGGGCACACGCCCCTTTTAGGTGTTATCCGGCCCAATCTGCCGGCCAAGCCGTCCACTCTCATAGTACCCAAAGTTACTGTGAAGAATATGGATCAAGTCGCCCAGATCTTCGGCCCGGCCCAGATGGCTGTGGCCAAGGCGGTGGCGGATGCCGTAGCCGAGGGCATAATTCCTAAGGACAAAGCTGAAGATCTGCTGGTAATAGTATCCGTATTCATTCATCCCCAAGCAAAAGATTACGACGCCATCTATCGCTACAATTACGGGGCGACCAAGCTGGCCCTGGAGCGGGCTATGGCCGGATTCCCGGATGTAGATCTGATGCTCTACGAAAAGGACCGGTCCACTCATCCCATCATGGGCTTCCGGGTCACCCGGCTCTGGGATCCGCCCTACCTGCAGGTGGCCTTCGATCTGGTGGACGTGGCCGAGGTGCGCCGAGTGCTCACGGCTCTGCCGGAGAGCGATCACATTCTCATCGAGGTGGGAACGCCTCTGGTCAAGATGCTGGGCATCAGTGTGGTCAAGGAGATTCGCGCCAT
>JAPKYC010000062.1 GCA_026394505.1 Methanothrix sp. | reverse complement strand
GAGGTGCCCTACCTCAGAGTTGCCCATCTGGCCGCGCGGCAGCCCCACAGCCAGGCCCGAGGCGGCAAGAGTGGTCGTCGGGTAATCCTTCCAGAATCGTTCCAGGTTGGGCTTATGCGCCCTGGCGATGGCATTGCCCTCAACTATGGGGCTTATGCCGAAGCCGTCCATGATTATGATTGCTAAGGGCTTCATCTTAAAGTGGCAATCGTTGCCGCAAATATATTAGATCTTTTCTTTGAAACCCTCTTCTCCGATGAGGGGAACGAAGATCACACCCATCTTCTCCTCCACACAAAAGCCGTTCTTCCTTGTCACCAGATAAAGCTCCTGATAGTCCCGGCCCACGGGAAGGACCATTTTGCCGCCCACCTTGAGCTGCTGCTTGAGCGGCTCGGGAACCTTGGGGGCGGTCGCAGCCACGCTTATGCAGTCGTAGGGGGCATGCTCCGCCAGGCCCAGGCTTCCGTCGGCCTCGATCATGGTCACATTTTTTATGCCGGCTTTTTCCAGATTCCTTTTAGCCGCGGCCACCAGCTCCGGCATGCGCTCCACAGAATATACCATCCCCGTGGGGCCTACCATTGTCGCCATCACCGCGGCATGATAGCCGCTTCCTCCCCCCACCTCCAGGACGATCATTCCCGGCTTCAGGTCGAGAAGATCGCACATTATGGCCACCATGTGAGGAGCGGAGATGGTCTGGTTTAACCCTATCGGAAGTGGTGTATCGTCATATGCCCGGCTCTTGAGTGCTTCGGGAAGGAAGAGCTCTCTTTTAACGCGGGACATGGCTGATATGACCGATTCTTTTACGTTGCCCTGCAGGCTGTCCAAGAGCTGCTCTCGGTTCAAAGCTCTCGACCCCACACTCTTTGTATGTCTTTGGCCTCGGCTTGATCGGCAAAGCCCTCGCCGCGCAGCTTCATCTTAACGATCACGAATTTGAATCCTTCCACTTTCCGGGCTTCCCCTACCTCAAAGACCTCATCGCCGGCAACGTTGATCTTGAGCGGATGGGTCTTGCCGTTTCGATAGATGGAGATCTTGAGGGGCACATCGTCCGTGGCCCGGGCCCAGACGGTCTTTATCGCTTCAGCAGGAGCGCTGCTGACCCTGCGATCCGTCTCCAGGGATGCGATCTGTGTCATGACCACATCTTTGCCGGGATCGTCCACCAAAAGCTCATCTCCGACGTGCAGCACCTCTTTAGCCGGGATTCTGATAAAGTATGGCTCGGATAGCTCATCATTGCTCACTATGACTTTGAGATTGACCAGACGTTCGCGTTCTACCTGAACGGAATGAACCGTTTTGCATTCTTCACAACGCACTAGATTCTCCTGACCGGATTTGATCATTGCATGTTCCGTATCGGCACCACAGGTGGGACAGAAGATCTGATCATCAAGCATAGCATATAATTATTCCACGGAGTATTAAAGTATGACTGCCTGCATCTGCCAGGCTCCTGCCACCCCGTCCCAAATGAGCCCGGGGGGGGCCTGAATAGATTGATTTTTAAGAATTTTTGTGAACCCCATGCATTTTCAACAAGGGAAAAACTTTTTAATGAAGACGAATCATCTAAACTTATGAAAGAAGTTATTATAGATAATCGCTCCACCCTGGATCGCGGGATGGACGAATGCTGCAGCATTGCCGAGAGCATGATCGAGGAGAT
>JAPKYC010000150.1 GCA_026394505.1 Methanothrix sp. | reverse complement strand
TTGGATGGATGAATTTTGCATTTATTTGAAGAATTCCCGAGATCAGGTATATGGTTACGAAAGCATAGCCTCCTTAGTCAAGAAGGCCAATGGCGGCGAGATACCTCAGGACCAAACTGAAATCAGAAAGCTGATCGATTCTCTTCCAGCCGCGATGCGAGTTCGGCAACTGGATGGTCATGATACGACCCTAATCAGGCTGAATGTAGGCAAGCAGCTGAGCAACCTGGGCGCAGAGGGCACCGACCGCCTCATAAAAGAGATCGATAAAGACATCGCCTGGCATCCGCCGCCCCCTGGAGTGTCCGTGCGGGAGACTGGCGACTCTGTGGTGATGACCACGGTCATCGCCGCTTTAACCACGGGCAGAACGGAAATGACTCTGCTGGGATTGGTGCTGATCTTTATCGTGCTGCTGCTCATCTACCGGGATCTGATAAAGGCACTGCTGCCGGTACTGCCTATGCTGGTAGTAATAGGCTGGATGGGTGGCGTGATGTATCTGGCCAGCATGAAATACACGCCCCTTACGGCATGCCTGGGCGCATTAATTCTGGGCGTGGGATCGGAATACGCAATATTGATGATGGAGCGCTTCTACGAAGAGCTGGCAAAGATAGGAGAGCCCCGGGAGGCGCTCAAGATTACAGCGAGGCGCATAGGCTCGGCCCTCATTGCCTCCGGCCTTACCACGGTATTTGGATTTGCGGCCCTGATATCCTCGCCCTTCCTGATCACCAACAATTTCGGGACCGTTACCGTTTTAGCGATAGTATTCGCATTGCTCACGACCTTCACGGTCTTCGTGGTGCTCATGTATCGCATGGAGATTCGGCGTGCTGTGGTGGAAAATGCGAAATACGAAATGAAGAAAGCCTTTAAGCTGATAGCAAGAGGAGGATGATTGATGAGAATTAAAATGGCCCTGGTTGGCTTTTGCATGTTAATTGCCGCGGTATCGGCGCAAAACACCTACATACCCTATGAGCTGGGCGGAGACAACTATTACACCATGTATGGCAGCCCGGATATCTCAGCCAGCGTTTCCGGGACGGATGAGTTTGAGCGTGGAGATACCGTTTCCCTTTACCTGGATCTGACCAACTATGGAAGGATATTGGGATTCAAGGAGGATCTTACTCCCCAAGACCAAAAGGAGTTCGCATTAGCTGCCGCCGAGCTGCAAGAAGAGTACAAGAAGCCGACCGCACTCGGAATTACTGCTAATCTCATCTCCGACAATCCAGAGATCGAGATAAAGTCAGGAACACAGGTTGTGCAATCCCTGAAGTCGGGCGATAAGACCTCGTCGCCATTGAAATTCACCATTAAGATTGGAGAGCACGCCCCTGCCGGGATTTATCCACTCAGTTTAAACTTATCTTATGACTATCAGGACAATGTCCGGGCGCAGGCCTCCAAGCTCGTTACCAGCGGAAGCTCGCCGACTCTGGCAAATTACCAGGTATCCTACATCTACCAGAAGGCCAATCAGAGCGTACCCATCATCGTCACCGTCAAGAAGCAGGCGGACTTTGTGGTCATGAATGCCACGGGAGCGCTCTCTGCCGGCGTCAAGAAGGCACAAATAGTTGCTACATACAAAAATATTGGCGAGGACCCCGTCAAAGACGCGATCGCCAGGCTATCCATCTTCAAGCCGTTCTCCTCCACCGATGATCAGGCATTCATCGGAACGCTGGCTCCGGGAGAAGAGAAGGCCGTGGTCTTCCGGCTTGACGTCGATTCCGACGCTACGCCCAAGGACTATGGCATAAACAGCGAGATCAAATATACCGATATCAATGGCGATTCGGTGATCTCCGAGAGCATGAAGATACCCGTTGTGGTCAAGGCCGCTTCCGCGTCTCTGCTCATGCCTGCGATTGTCATTCTCATCATAATAGTCGCAGCCTGCGGATACATATATAAAAGAAAACAGAAGAAGACGTAAAGCCAGGGCTCTTCTCCTGCTATTTCTACTATTTTTGCTGCACTACAATTAACAATATTGTCGTTCAAGCTCCATTTTGTTGTCAAGGCGTTTTCTGTACTTATGATAGACCTTTTCTTCAACGCTCTCGTCCCACAAGCGGAAAAAACCGGCTTACTGGCCGGAGCAGCCGGAAAAACCACCGGTAGCCCGACCTTTAACTGATTATGAATTTAAGAATTGTCTATCAGCTCATTCTATTCTCAGGTCATGGCCATCAGCTCTAGCTTCATCCGGTCCGATTCGCCGGATCCATTCGAAGCTTCTGCCGTCTGCGCCTCCTCTTCAGACACATAAGACAGGTAGAGCTTGCGCCTCTTTCCTTGAGTCATCTTGACATGTTTCGGGTCGAGTTCATGGGCGCGCTTCATCACGCTTATTACCGTAGTCTTATTTAAGCCCAGCATGTCCACCAGCTCGCTGGTTGTGTACCGTCCCGGCCTCTCGTCCATGATATCGATGAGAGATCGAGCATGGTTATCCAGGGCCTTTCCGTCACCTGAGCTCGTTTCCTGAATGGGCGCAGGTCGTCCCTGTCGGGCGCGAAGCTGGCTCTTCAGATCAGA
>JAPKYC010000259.1 GCA_026394505.1 Methanothrix sp. | reverse complement strand
GCCACGATCTGCGGCCTCATGCCCAGCTCCATCATGATGCCGGTTATGCCCAAAACCATCTCCGTGTCTCCGTAGACCGCGGTCTTAACATCAGCCAGAAGCTTATGAGCATCGACCATGGTATCCAGCAATCGGCCCCTCTCCTGTTCATAGCTCTCGGGCATGGAAAGCCCGGTCAGCTCCTCCAGGCTTCCCACGAAGCGATCGGTGAATTCCAGGCCCAGGGGTA
This sequence comes from Methanothrix sp., assembly GCA_026394505.1. GTDB lineage: Archaea > Halobacteriota > Methanosarcinia > Methanotrichales > Methanotrichaceae > Methanothrix. Next base: position 4,503 of record JAPKYC010000259.1, on the reverse strand, counting down.
GGGGCAGAGCAATATGGGGAACTTCGAATTCTCTTTCCAGATAGTCTCCTGCTCCCGGCTCTTGCACCCACCCGCCTATGGTCAGTGTCGCTTTGGAGTTGGCCGTATCCCGGATGTCATCAAGAGGCGTTCCCCCCGTTGGGATGAGAGGCGGATCCCGGCAGAGCGGTGCATCTAAGGTCTCGGATATGTCCGGCATCAGGATATACCCCCGGCCCCAGTCGTCCAGGTGCCGCCGCAGGTAACGAACATCCGCCGGTGAAATTATCGCTCCCACCAGTATGTTGATTCGTTCGCTTTGCTCTGATTTCCTGGCCATGGTCTGGACCAAGCCTTTCAGAGCGACTCGATACCCAACTTCATGAGAAGCGACGTAGCTGGGCGTCGAGACGGAGATTATGGCCACATCTTTGGCCAGGGGCTCGTCCGCTTGGAATTCACGGACTATTTGGGGCACATCATCTCCTATGGTCTCAGCCAGGCAGGTGGTGGCGATGCCTATGGCCTTTGGTCTGTAACCTTTGATCACATTCTTCAGTCCCTGCTTGAGGTTGGCGGCTCCTCCGTAGACCGCGCCTTTCTCGCTCAGAGCAGAGGAGGCGATGTCCACCGGCTCGCGGAAGTGATGGGCCAGGTAGAGGCGCATGTAGGTGCTGCATCCTTGAGAGCCGTGGAAGAGGGGCATACAGCCCTCGATTCCCCGGAAGACCAGTACGCTGCCCATGGGCATGCACATGGAGCAGGGGTTAACTGTGGCAAGGCTCTTGGACATAATTCTCACTCCCGCCAGTAATGCTTAGTTGCGATGCGTTGCCTATCAAGCTGGCCCTTTTAACGGGATGCTGCCAAACCGGGCTATTGATGGTGATGCTGACCTCTCGGGCGAAGTTTTTCATTCCCTCAAAGCCTTCAAAGTTCGTGGCTCGGTCGTGATTGAAGTCACAGAAAGCGATTCCCATTTTGTAGGCCAGGAAACGCTCCTTTACTCCCGCCACCAACAGGTCCGCTTTCTGCTTGATGAGAAGCTCTTTCAGCTCCAGGGGATTGGCATCGTCGATGATCACTGTGCCTTCCCTTACGATATATGCGATTTTCTGATAGTCGTCTCTATCGCCCGTCTGCGTTCCTATTATCACTACTTCCATTCCCAGCTCCTGGAAAGCCCGCACCAGGGAGACGGCCTTGGCTGCCCCGCCCATGTAAATGGCAGCCTTCTTTCCGGCAACTTTCGTCCGATAAGCTTCGATCTGGGGCATCACCCGCGCCGTTTCACGAAGGATTATCTCCTCTGCCTTCCGGCCAAGCTTTGGCGAGGCGAAGAACTCCGCAGCCGTGCGCAGAGCTGCTGACATGTCCTGCAGGCCGAAGAAGCTTATTCGTCTGTAAGGGATGCCGTATTTTTCTTCCATCTTCTTGGCAAGATAGGTCATGGAGCCGCTGCACTGCACCAGATTAAGCTTGGCAGTATGAGCCCTCTGGATCTCGGCAACACGAGCGTCACCCGTCAGCGTAGCTACCACCTCAATTCCCATCTTCTGGAAGAAGGGCTTGACGTGCCACAGGTCGCCCGCCACATTATACTCACCCAGCAGGTTGATGGAAGGATGCCTGGGCGTATAATCCCGCATTCCGATCAGCTCGCCCAGGGCATTACAGGCTGCTTTGTAGCCTTCGTTCTTGTTTCCCCGAAATCCCTCCGACCTTACGGGCAGAACAGGAATGCCCAGCTCCTCGCTCACCCTTCTGCAAACGGTCTGTAAATCATCTCCGATAATGCCCACAATGCAGGTGGAATAGACGAAGATGGCCGGCGGATGATACCGTTCTGCCAACTCCCGCAGGCTTGCCGCCAGCTTCTTCTCGCCGCCAAAGACCACATCCAGTTCCTTCATGTCTGTAGAGAAGCTATAGCGGTAGAGATCAGGGCCCGAGGAGGTACTGCCTCGGATGTCCCAGGTGTAGCTGGCGCAGCCAATGGGCCCATGCACCAGATGCAGAGCATCAGTGATGGGATTAAGCACCACTCTGGCTCCGGAGTAGACGCAGGCTCTCTGGCTCACGGCTCCGGCCAGGCTATCGCTATTGCAGGCCAAGGGGAGGCCATCGCCTTTCTGCTGGATGTGCCCCTCCCTGCCTTCGAAGATCTTGACAATCATTTTCAGAGCACCATCTCAAAGTGCGTATCATCCGAGTCCCGATCCCGTCTTTCCAGGAAGGTGTTGCCGATCATCTCCACCAGTCTTGCCGCTCCCGCATAACCGATGACCGGGAAGTAGTGCAAATTAGCGCGATCGGTAATGGGGAATCCCACCCGCACCAGAGGGATATCCTCGGCCCGAGCGATCAGCTTGCCGAAGGTGTTGCCGATCAGCATATCCACCGGTCGGTTCTTGATCTTCTGATGCAGAAGGAAGGTGTCTCCGATAATGGCCTCACAGCTCGGGGCAACACTGTGCACCTCTTCTGCGAACTTTTTGTCCGGCGTGCCGGTTAAAGCAAAGACGGGGTTCATACCCATTTCCACGGCCAGACTGAGCAGGCCGATGACCGTATCTGGATCTCCGAAGACGGCCAGGCTCTTGCCATGGAAGTGGGGATGAGCATCGGTCATCATGTCCACTAGTCGGCCTCGCTCGTACTCGATCTCTGCCGGTATGGGGACCCCCATGAGGCTGGAGACGTTCATCACAAAGGCATCGGTATTGCGGATACCTATGGGCATGGGACCGATGACCGCAGGTATGCCGAACTTGCCTTTCAAGACCACAGCACCCGCGGCTCCGGCCGTTCTTCCAAAGGCAATGGTGGCGCGGGAGTTGCCGGCATCTATCAGATCCGGAATACTGGTTCCGCCGGGCGGGTACAGGCCTCCAGAATCAGGTGAGAGGGGCGCATCGAAGACATCGGTGGTATCAGGGAATATGATATGGGGAACGCCCATGATTCCAAGCATTCTCTTAATCTCGCGGATATCTCCCGGATCCACGAAGCCAGGGATGACATTCAATTTGCCGTTGGGCTTGCTTTTTCGAGCGAAGCTCTGCACTATGGCCTTTACGGCATTATCGTAGCCTGTGATGTGCGAGCCGACGTAGCTGGGCGTACTGGCTATGACCACGCGCACATGGGAATCGAAGAATTCCTCTTCTTTGATCTCCTCCATAAAACTGTGCACATCATCGCCTATGGTTTCCGAGGAGCAGGTGGTATTGATGGCCAGCACATCGGGATGGTAGATGTTGATGACATTGTCCACGGCCTCCTTGAGGTTGTTTCTGCCGCCGAAGACCACAGAGTCCTCGGTGAAGGAAGAGGTCGCGGCCAGCGTAGGCTCCCGGTAGTGGCGGGCCAGCATCATGCGCAGATAGGATGAGCAACCCTGCGAGCCATGAGTTATGGGCATGCAGTTGTGGATGCCTTTGTAAGCCAGGATGGCTCCAATGGGCTGACAGATCTTGGCCGGGTTTATGACCAGAGTCTCGCGCTCTCCCATCTGTTTAGGTGTATAATCAAGCATTGATATTCTGCCTCCAGGGTGGGTTTATGAATTTCCAGGTGGGGCTGTTCACAGACATGTCGATGTCCTTGGCGAACTGCACAAAGCCGTCAAAGCCGGTGTAGGGGCCGCTGTAGTCGTAGGAGTGCATCTGCCGGGAGGGTATGTGCATCTTCTGGAAGACGTATTTGTCTTTGATTCCGGAACAGAAGAGATCTATTTCCAGATCCTTCACCAGCCGTTCGCACTCATGATGGCTGTAGTCATCGATCATGATCTGGCCGTCTTTCATATGGGGCAGCAGGCCCTCGTAATCCATAAGCCTCGGAATTTTTTCCTTCTTCTTCTGGATGGCGGCATCGTCGTAGGGCGAGACCACATGGGAATCGCGTTTGTAGTGGATATCGGCCAGGACCTTGGACTGTCCGGTATGAACGATGCTGGAGAGGACCTGTCTGCCCTCGTAGTCGTCCCGGTGGGCGAACTCGTAGCCTGCCACGACCACGTCCATGCCCAGGGTTTCGAACATATTCCTGACATGGTGAGCACGTGATCCTCCCACCAGGATCATTACCCTCTTTCCGGCCAGCCTCTTCTTATACATATCAATGACCGGCTGGACGCGGGCCATCTCCTCGGCGATAACAGCCTCGGTCTTTCTCGTCAGATCGGGATTGTCGAAGAAGGCGGCCATATCTCGCAGGGTCTTGATGGTGTCTTCCACGCCCAGGTAGTTGACCTTCAGCCAGGGGATGCCGTACTTCTCCTCCATCATGCGGTTGGTGTAGTTGATGGAGCGGTGGCAGAGCAGGATGTTCAGCTTGGCCCGGTGGGCTTTGGCGATATCGTGGAAGGAGGCGTCGCCGGTGAAGGGGCTGACGATGCGGTAGCCGACCCTCTCCAGCAGATCCTTGACCACCCAGTAGTCTCCGCCGATGTTGTACTCGCCGAAGACGTTGACGTCGAAGGGGCCGGGGTCCTCCAGCTCCTCCGTGCCCACCAGGTGC
>JAPKYC010000096.1 GCA_026394505.1 Methanothrix sp. | reverse complement strand
CAACTACGGATACGGCGTTCTCTACTCGATGGTGGAAAAGGGCTGCATCATTGCGGGCCTTGATCCCTACGTGGGCTTTTTGCACACCGACTCTTACAACAAGATGTCGCTGGTCTTCGATATCATTGAGATGTTCCGCATCTACGTGGATGAGACGGTGGTCTATCTCTTCAGCAGGCGCATGATTAAGGAGGAGTTCTTCGAGCCCTTGGAGCAGGGCATGGGCCTCTCCAAGGATGGCAAGGCAGCGCTCATCGAAGCGCTCAACAAGAATTTCGAGGAGACGATCCTCTACCGGGGCCGCAATGTCAAGACCCGGAACACCATTCAGATGGAGTGCCACAGAATTGCCAACTCTCTCATCCGGCCCGGCCAGGAGCTGCCGGAGGACTTTGATCAGAACATCCTGGAACTGGAAGAGGAAGAAGGCGGAGGAGAACGAGAAAGCAAATCATGCGAAACACCGGCAAGAGAGCCCAATGCGGATCAGAATGCTAGTACAGCCGGGCCTAATTAAAGCCATGAGATTCAACAGGGTCCGGTTTCACGCGAAGGCGCGAAGCCGCGAAGTTCAGCGGAAATAATAATAATAATAATAATACTCGAGGTTGTTGATGCTGGTCTGGGTCATTTACGACATATCCGAGAACAGAATCCGAAGCCGGGTGGCGAAGCTGTGCAAGAACTACGGCCTGTTCCGGGTGCAGAAGAGCGCCTTTCTGGGTGATTTGAACAGGAATCAGTCCGACTCCCTGGCCCTGGAGTGCGAGGCAGTCGTCGAAGAATCGGATTCCGTTTACGTCTTTCCCATGTGCGAGGACTGCTTTGATAAGATCCAGTTGATCGGAGCGGGGTTCGACCGAGAGCTGGTGGCCGGCATGATGTTAACCAAGGTGTTCTGAGGGCAAAATGGAGATCGAAACTGAGACGGCGGCCACGCGCGGGCAGGCGCAGGAGGGCGCGAGAGAGAGCGCGAGAGAGAGCGCGCCCGCGCAGGAGATTTTCATCACGGTATCCGATGCGCTGGAGTACCTGTTCTGCCCCAGGTTCATATTCTTCATGCACTTTTCAAATCTTTATGGCCAAAATCGCACTCTCGAAACTTATTTATTCCATTTAGCTGATCTCGCATCTAGCCGTAGAAATTTAAGGAGAAGAAAGGTTGCCCTATGAGATTACAATAAAAAAGAGAGCGAATAAGGTTTTAAATAAATTCGATCGACTGAACCACGAGGCGGCAGTTATTATTTCGGATCGCATAAAAGAATTAAGCATAGACCCATATACACCTCGCCCAATGATGGATATCTCACCGATAGCGAGATCTAATCCGCGCAAATATCGCATCCGAATAGGAGCACAAACAAGAATAGAATATACAGTAGATGACCTCGCGCACATTGTTGATGTGGTAGATATAATAATAACTAAGAGGAGAAATACAGACTATAGAATTTGATTATATTCCACAAAAATCCATTTGTCTAAAGGATTATATAGATAGAAAGCAGATGCATGACTAGGAGATTAAATGGCAGTTGAAATTATGCGGGAAAGGCATATCGTCACGGATAAAGGGGCTTACCTAGATGCCGTCATAGACCAATTGAGCGATGGCGACCTAGAGTGGCTAAATGAAGATTGCCCGGACGAAGAGAACAAGTCTGTCCCTTTTAAGCCGCTTATCTAGTAGTAATATTTTTCGGAAAGATTGCTGAGAGGATCTGGAGGATCGGCTATCCTGAATAGAGAGGACCAATCTAAGAGAGATCTTCTCGCTGCATAATTTTGCATACGCAAGACTTAAGGTAGCGAAGCTCTGTAAGAGATACGGCCTGTTCCGGGTGCAGAAGAGCGCCTTTCTGGGTGATTTGAACAGGAACCAGTCCGACTCCCTGGCCCTGGAGTGCAAGGCGGTCGTCGAAGAATCGGATTCAGTCTACGTCTTTCCCATGTGCGAGGACTGCTTTGATAAGATAAAGCTGATCGGAGCGGGCTTCGACAGAGAACTGGTGGCGGGCATGATGTTAACCAAGGTGTTCTGAGGGCAAAATGGAGATCGAAACTGAGACGGCGGCCACGCGCGGGCAGGCGCAGGAGGGCGCGCGAGAGAGCGCGCGAGAGAGCGCGCGAGAGAGCGCGCCCGTGCCAGCGCAGGAGATTTTCGTCACGGTATCCGATGCCCTGGAGTACCTGTTCTGCCCCAGGTTCATATTCTTCGAACGATGCCTGATGATACCTGAGCACCAGGAGAAAAGGTACAAGGTCTTGAAGGGCAGAGAGCTGCACGAAGTTCGCGAGAAGGTCAACCGAGATTACGTGAGAAAGAAGCTGAACTGCACGAAGAAAGAGATCTCGGTTTATCTGACTTCGCACAAGTACCACTTCAAGGGAGAGGTGGATGAGGTTCTCTTTCTGGAAGACGGAACGGCTGCACCTCTGGATTACAAGTATGCCATGTTTAAAAATACCATTTACAGGACGCACAAGTTTCAGGCTGCTCTTTACGGCATACTCATCATGGAGCACTTCGGCGTGGATGTAAAACGGGGCTTCGTCTGCTACACCAGGAGCAATAACTACGTGGCGGAAATAG
>JAPKYC010000219.1 GCA_026394505.1 Methanothrix sp. | reverse complement strand
ATGTGGCGACGACCAATTTGTCGGCGTGCACGTACTCCGCCAGCAGAGCGGCGACGGCGTCCGTGGTCTGGCCGACGGCCACGCCGCCCATGACCACGATCTTACCGGGCTGGGCCAGCCGGGCTGCGCCAGCGTAGCTGTCCGGGATCTCCTGAGGGGCAGCATCGCCCAGGGCGGCCACGAGCAGCGCCGAGTTGAGCTTGGTGGCGCCAATGCCGATGGTGTCGCAGAACATCTCCGATGCGCCCAGGGCGCGCGCTTTCTCGATGTACTCGCGGGCGATCCTGCCGCCGCCGACGACGACGAAGATCTGGTGCTCTTGGGCCAGCTCTTTCAGGGCTTGAGCGTACTCACGCAGGCTTTGGGCATCGCGGCCTGCCAGGATGGAGCCGCCTAGAGAATAGACGAATATCATGAAGAATGGGCTGCACCGGGATTGAATAAAAAGGTTCCTCGTTTCTGGAAAGCATGGGAAGAGCCGGTCAAGAGAGGCGAGAGGGATCTGGAGCGATTGGTGCAGATCAGAGAAAGCGCTTCATCGCATCCTTTGGATGCAGTACTTTGAGCTTGAATCCAGCAGGCATGCGGTATTCAATGAGGACGCTATCGGTCATCTCTCGCTCCGGAATGCCTTGCGCATTCTTTCCAGCATCTCATCGTGCTCCTCTTTTGTGAATGCCTTGATATTGCCACGATTATCTGTGAAGCCACCGTAGGGCAAAGGATTATCATGATCATATTCCAATTCTTCAGAGGACTCATCTGTCATTGTCATCACCTGACCCTGGACGATCTTGCCTCTAGAGCACGGATGCATCTATCGCCTAAATGTTTTGCGGTTCCTCATGAACAGGCGGCCCTGTCCATCGGGCGCCGGTCGCAGGGACGAACTATGAAAGGCGCAGTCATGCGCAGGGGATAATTGAGCTTGGCAGCGCCGATGCCGATGGTGTCGCAGAACATCTCCGATGCGCCCAAGGCGCGCGCTTTCTCGATGTATTCGCGGGCGATCCTGCCGCCACCGACGACGAAGATCTGGTGCTCTTGGGCTAGCTGCTTGAGGGCCTGGGCGTACTCCTTGAGGCTTTCAGCATCGCGGCCTGCCAGGATGGAGCCGCCTAGAGAATAGACGAATATCATATGTTGAATACGCATGCCCTTTATCCCAGCCGCAGCAAGCTGCGGGGTATTGCGTTTTAAAATAAACGATATTCAGTGGAAGGACTGCTCACTGAGCTTGAAAAGATCAAGATTATGATTCTGCCGGATGGCGAGAAAATCACAACTGAGATCACCAAGAAACAGCGAGAAATCCTGGATGCTCTCCATATGTGTGCCTAAACTTGGGGGAGGTCAGGCTCTATGAATCAAGTCTGTTGCCCCTAAGCATTATCTATGATGTGCTTAGGGGCAAGTAATATGCAATCCTAAATTCCAAAAGTGTGGAATGAGCCACCAAATATGAGCGATAGTACCGCCAGGATGATGAATACGATTATCAGCCATTTGGCAATATCCATCGATATGCTGGCACCACGTACTCCCAATACTCCTAGTATCAGAGCTATTACAAAGAACACTATAGCCAAATAAAGCAAGTCAGCCATTTCTGCAAACCCCCTAAATATTGATGATTGGTTATACTCATCATTGTTTATTTCAGTGCCTCAGCCATTTTTTTTCCTATGTCAGCTTTCGCCCTTTCAGCATCAGCCCTTATGTCAGCCTTTTCATAAGCCACCTTCTTCTCGGCCCCATCGTGCCCGAAATTGGCCTTGATCTTCTCCACATCAGCATTTAAATCAGCCTTTGCATGTGCCATCTTGTTCCCTATATCAGACATTGCTTTCTTAGTATCAGCTTTAGCCGTTTCTACGCAATCATTTTTTGATAGGATGTTATTGCATAAAAAGATTTTGGTACCTAAATTTTTAGATACATAAAATATATAAACACGAAGCCTCGTTATGGAGAGCGATGCAAAAAACTACATTGACCTTATCCGAATCGGTGGCCAAAACTCTGAAGGTTTACACCGTAATGTCCAAGAGCAGCTTGCGGGGTCAAAGCCAGGTGGTCGAAGAGGCCTTAAGAGAGTTCTTCGAGATGCACAATGTGAAGATCGAGGAGTAACCAAATAGCCGATTATTGTGCCGAGGAAATAGAATAATACAGGAGCGGGATCAATCCTCTAAACTCCTCTCGGCCAAATACGCCCTGGCCTTCTCGGGATCACAAGCCAGCTCATTGATTCGGTTCTCCGACATCTCCCAGAGCAAATCATCAATCGGAGTGTCGTCATCTCTCTTCTGCCACCAGGAGAGGCAGATGTCAGCCGCCAGCGTACAGGCGTCCTCGTCCGTCAAATGGAGGGCGGCACAGAACGCCTCGCCCACGCATGCACCCACCGGTGCTCTAGTACAAAGATCACAGGTCATTTTGGCTCCTTATTTCGATTTACGGCATTCATAAATTATAATTAGCCTCAGTGATTAATAATCCTTCGGCAGCAATTTCGCTTCACAGTTTTCCGCTGAGAAGATCACGCAGTTTTTCGTAATCTCCCAATGGAAAGCGGATGGATATGGATAAAGCAATTGCACACGATTGGGAGGCGTTCAATTCTATGCAACCGTCCTCTTCATCGATGTATTCTCTGGCATCATGAGGATGGGCGGTATATTGCCAGCCACCAATTGCACCCGTTATTCTGGAGTACAGCCAGTTGTCGGCTTCAGGGCTGTTAATGGGATCAAGGCCCGATACTACGCGCGTTAAAAAAGCTTCTGCATCTTCTGCGGCGAGAAACTCAATCCAGATGATGCCCGGCTTATTTTCTTGACATGAATTGCAGGTAATGATGCCGCAGTTCCAGATGACTTGCAGCAGTGGAGCTATCCCTTCGTCCACCTCGATCATCGCGTTTGATGTGGGATCGAGAATTGCGGTCTGCTTGTGCTCAATCAAAATCCTCTTGCTCCTTTTCGTTCCCCACAGGTTTCAATATCTTTTGCATTAGCTTCGCCCGGCCAAATGCTTTCAGAAGAGCGTTCTGAGAGACTAAGCTGTAAGCCGTCAAAAAGTTGGAAATCTGCAGGGCAGGATGGCGCCCCACATAGCCGATTTATGGAACCGGCTAAAACAGATAGATTAAATCAAATTGGTTTAATATCTTCCAGGTGACCTGGCAGGTCTGTGCTTCTGATAGCACTCGCTGCAGTAAACCGGCCTGGATCCGTCCGGCTTGAAGGGGACCTGGGTTTGCTTGCCGCATTCGGAGCAAGTTACATCTGTCATTTCTCTGGGACCACTGTTGTAGCCGCCGCTGCTGCCGCTACCGCTATTTTCATATTTTCTTTCAAACATTTAATTCACGTACCTTTGTATCGATTCAAAGAATCGAACTTGCTACAAAAACCATCTCAACAAATCTCTTTGAATCGACGAAAATGTAACCTTTTCTAAACCATCGATCTAGATGATATAGCTGTTGGTCAAAACGACAAATTGATAGGCAAAAATATGAGGCACCAGATCACGAGACCGCTTCCTTGATGACCTTTGCCAGCCTGGTGATGCCCTCGAAGATCCTTTCGTTATCGGAGTTGGAGAAGTTCAGCCTCATGGTGTGGCTGCCGCCCCCGTCTGCATAGAAGGCCAGACCGGGCACGAAGGCCACTTTTTCTTTTATAGCCCGGTTGAAGAGATCGAGAGACGACATGCCCTCCGGCAATGTCACCCAGAGGAACATTCCTCCTTCCGGTCTGGTGAAGCCGACGTCCTCAGGGAAAGTCTCCTGCATGGTCTGCACCATGAAATCCCTTTGCTCCTTGTAGGCTTTTCGAATCTTGGCGATGTGCCGTTCTATGTCGTTATCCTTGAGGTATTGATGCAAGATCCTCTGACACAGATAATTGGAATGCAGGTCTGATGCCTGCTTGGCAATGATCAGCTTCTCCATGATCTCCTCGCATGCACAGACCCATCCCAGCCGCACTCCTGGCGCAACGATCTTAGAGAAGGAGCCGAGCAAGACGGCGCTCTCACCCAGGAAATTTTTCATGGATGATCTGTCCTCGCCCATGAACCTCAGCTCGCCATATGGATTGTCCTCTATGAAGACCGTGCTGCTGCCACTCAGCTTTTCCGCCACAGCTCTGAGTTTATTTTGGGAGTAGGTTATGCCGGTAGGATTCTGGAAGTTGGGAACGGAGTAGAACAGCTTGGAGTCGCCCTTCGAGAGAACCTCCTCCAGTGCCTTCGGATCGACTCCGTCCTCTTGCAGTGGTATGGAGTGAAATTTGGGCTCGAAAAAGCCGAAAGACTGAATTGCAGCCAGATAGGTGGGTCGCTCCAGGATGACGCCGTCGCCTTTATTCAAGAATACCTTGCTCAGGAGATCGAGGCCCTGCTGAGAGCCGTTGGTGATCAAGATCTCGGAGGCTTTTGTCTTCACGCCCCGCCTGGCATACCTCTCTACGATCATCTCCCTCAGGGGAAGGTAGCCTTCCGTTATGCTGTACTGTAGTGCAGCCTCGCCGCACTCGCTCAGAACCTTCTCTGCGGCCAGGGCTACCTCTTGCACCGGAAAATATCTGGGGTTGGGAAGTCCGCCCGCAAAGGATATGATTTCGGGGTCCTCTGTCACCTTCAGAATCTCCCTCACGAACGATCTATGGACACAACCCATCCTATCTGCAAACAATCTGGTCATTTTGATCTGTCTTTCCCTAAACCTGCCTTAAGATAATGTTATATCCCCTTAGCGATTGAATTGCCATTCCATGCCAGGCAAAGTCTCGCACAGCTATGCTTTTCGCGGCTCGGAAAAACATCTTATTGGAAAGACTATCGGTGATATGTTCAATGAAATAGCAGAAACATATCCTGATAACGACGCAATTGTATCCATTCACCAGGGGAAGCGATACACATACCGTGAGCTGCAAAAAGAGCTGGATCGCGTCGCAAAAGGTTTCATCGCCCTCGGCCTCAAGAAGGGCGACCGTCTGGCCATCTGGGCCACAAACTTAGCGGAATGGATCATCACCCAGTTCGCCACGGCAAAAGCGGGCATCATCAGATTCACTCCGAGAAGCTGCCGTTCCTGCGGACGGCGGTCATGATCCGAGTGCATGAAGAAGGTGAGCACCCTCATGAATATGCGGGAGGTGGTGATCACCCACGGCCAGACGGAGGCCTCGCCCGGCATCACCATGTCCTCCACCGATGATTCCCTGGAGCAGAGGGTCTCGACCATCGGCCGGCCCATGCCGCACACCGAGATGAAGACTTTACCAGTTGGTGAGGGTTGCCGGATGATCCTGCCTTTCCTGGACCCGCCCCCTAAGGATCGGGTCCGGGTTTGCATATATCATTCGGATACTGTGAATGTCTTGTCATTTCCGGAAGCCTTATCTCCAATTGGTTGCAGTATCAATTTTTTGGAGGCGATTGTAAATGCCATCTGGTAATAAATCGGTGAGTCTCGATAAATACGTCATATTTTGTTTTGCGTGTGGTTATGATTATATAAACCATATCAGTTGCTTTTCTGGGGGATCTTTTGTGGGATTTTTAGACTTTTACCCAAGGGGCAAGGTTCCTGCATCTTGCATGTCTGGTGATACGTTTTTGTTGAACTATGAAATCGATAGATATCAGGATATTATTGAGATGCTCAGATACGAGAAGCCTATATATGTAAGTATATCTTGGAATGCAAATAATGCTATTGTTAAAGGACACGTGACCACTAGCCAAGAACCCATCGGCGAGCAAGAAGGACCGGGTGTGCCGGCTTAAAGCATACACCCTTTTTTTCGTCACGGAATTATTTCCAGAACTGACACCAGTCCTTCGCCCAGGCCTCTGCATTTCTTTAGCGATCAAGGGAAGCGATGCTTGTAATGCTTTTTCTAGATTCCCTCCGCAAGCTTTTTCGTGAGAGCAATTAAAGAAGCCCGAGGAGGGCAAAGAAGAGGATGCAATCGATGTCGAGGGAAAGATCAAGAGTCCTGATTACAGCTTTCGCCTCTTCGACAAGAGAAAGTTCTTCGTGGAAGTGAAGAGGCCCTCCATAAATATCGAATCCGGAGTTTATCCCGCTTACCAGATAAGGCGGTATGCCTGGTCTGCCGATCTGGCCATCTCCATTCTCACCGACTTTGAGGAGTTCTCGGTATACTACTGCCGGGCGCGGCCCTCCAAGGACGATAAATCCACGAAATCCCGGCTCCTGTATTTCCGGTACGATCAATATGCAGAAAAGTGGCCTGAGATTGCCGCCCTCTTTTCCAGGGAGGCGGTGCTGAGTGGTTCGCTCGATAAATATGTGCAGTCTCTGCCGCAAAGACGGGGCGACAAAAGAGTGGACGCTGCCCTTTTGGACGACATCTCAGAGTGGCGGGAGATGCTGGCCAAAAGCATTGCCAAGAACAATTTCGAGCTGGACACGGTAAGCCTGAACTATGCCGTTCAAACCATCATCGATCGAATCATATTCCTGCGCATCTGTGAGGATCGGGGCATCGAACGTTACATGCGCCTCAAGGACCTGCTGAGCGGAGAGCGGGTTTATCCCAGGCTATGTGAGCTGTTCTTGCAGGCTGACGAGCGCTACAACTCGGGAATCTTTCATTTCGGCAAGGAGCCGGGCAGAGACAATCCGGATACCA
>JAPKYC010000110.1 GCA_026394505.1 Methanothrix sp. | reverse complement strand
GAGCGCTTACTGCCGCAATTCTCGATAGGATTACCCACCACGCAATGATCCTGAATATGAACGGACAGAGTTTTCGGAGAAGGTAGAGAGACGTGAACTTTATTTACAAGGGGGTTGGTTAGCTTAAATAGGGGGGTCAAATTTGGACCGGCGAAAACAGTTCATTTTCATGACTGCCAGGTGAGATGCATCGGATATGTCTTTGTGGTCTCGGCGAGAATGAGCTTGTGGACGATCTCATTTAAAACCAGGGCTGAAGTGGCTGCAAAATAGGTGCCTGATTCAATATTCTGCAGGAACGTACGACATGTAGCTCGGTATTTTGTATAGTCCAAGGCACCATACAAAAATATGTTCGTATCTATAAATATCTTTGATTGGGGCGCAAGCGAATCCAGAGAGCTAATCACAGCTAATCCTCGGATTCGATTATATCTTCTATAAGTTTTTGATCATCTAATCGGATTGAGCCAATAAGTTGATCAGTAAGGCTCTTGATCGGCTTGACGAGCAATTCTCCACCGTTCACGCTCAGAGCTACTCGTTTGCCTTCACAAAGGCCAATCTCAGATAATATTGAACTCGGAAGCTCAATTATCCCGCCTTTCTTAACAAGAACCTCCATCTATCTCACCAATGCATTACTAATATGTCCCTGCCTCTAAAAATAGATTTCCCAATTATGAGCTCAAAGGCAGATCTGCCAAGCGGTGGCCGTTTCCGTACCGGTGGCGATTCCCCATGCGAGGGCCCGACCGCGCCTTCCACCTCCCAATCCCCCTGATTTCATGCAGACGACCCCCACGCCGCCCCAGGCACGCGCCCGCACGCCGGCGTGCGCTCCCTCAGGTGAGCGGGGGCCCGACGGAGCATCCTCTACCGGGACCCGGAGATATGCCAATCACTGACTCCAGACCACGATTCCATCCACTCGCTCAAAATCCCGATCTCTACTGGCGATATCCCCAATATGGGCCCGCCTCATTGCAGATAAATGAAGGGCATCGATTGGTAGTAAATTGTAAGCCCTTCCCAGATCGGACGCAAGTAAATAATCCTCTGGTTGAACCGGGATCAATTTCAAGCCATCAAGACCACTGATGAATTCGTTGAATGTATCGACGGCATCATAGCATAGATGGACAAAATGACCATTTGCCTTTATTTTGCTTCTCACAATATCCCGATTGCCAGCGTTCAAAATAGTCATTCCCATTTGGAGGAGCAGAACATAAGAGACCTCGTTTAGGACTGCGGGAGTTGTAATAGCAACTATGTCCTGCAGCTCTACTCGCTCTAAGAAATCGGAGGCTGCCCTGCTAAATTCAATATTAGGAAGCGCGTAGTCAAGAAATATATTAGCGTCGATGAAAATCGGATGTTGAGAAGAATACTCTGCTAGATTCAATCTTTGCCACTCTCTTCCCAATCATGCTCTAGCTCTTTGATGAGCTTTTCATCATATTTAGTGATCCCCATGAAACCATAATACTGCCTGGTCTTGGTTTTTGGCCGGATCACAATCTCTCGGCCCCTGGTCAAGACTTCGAGATTTTCTGTGCCAAGCTTCGTTAGAAGGCTCTTTGGAATAAGGAGACCTCCATCAACCATTACGGCTTCGGTCATGTTATTAGGATTATTGCTCTCCTTCTTTTAATGATTTCTGGTCATCATGACAAATTCTTGCCCCCAACGATCCTGGCCGCGCTCGGACAACAAATTCCCTCGCTCCGCGCTTCGGCTGCCAACTGGCCCTGCCCCCCTGGCCAACGCCCACAGGACCCTGCGCCCTTGCCCTGCGGCAGGGCCGGGGCCCTCGGCCCGTCCCGTACCGACGACGATCCCTCAGGCGAGGGGCCGTGCCCGGGCGCGCGCCACCAAGGGTGGGCGGGGGGGTTCGATGGGGCTGGCAGGCCCGGAGCCCTGCGCAGAAATCGCAGGATGCCGGATCTCTCAAATTGAACGTCTTCTATAGCGGCCAAGCTCTACTATTATGATTGCGTTGGCCAGTTCATTGGGCGTTATGGATCTCAAAAATCTTTTAAAATAATATTTATTTCGTGAGATTTGTATTTAAAAGGCAATCTTAGAATGATCGCGCCGGGGTGCAAAGGATAACGCAGCAGTTCACCAAAATCCGTGTCTCCAGTTACTACTACCCTCTTGGTCTTAAGAGCATGCCGAATTATCGCTCGATCGCTCGCTGCCATCATGCCGATGTCTCTGACGTCTTCAACGTCAAATCCCAGTGAGCGCATCAATTCAGCACTCGACCTCGGCATGTTGGCATCCAACAGAAATCGGATATCAGGCATATGCACAAATTTCTTCACTGGCTACGATCCTTGCTGCATACCCGATGGCAGCAAGTACGTCCTCCCTCTCCAGCCCATACTCATCAGCTACCTCGTTTATCTCCATGCCACCAGCCAGAGACCCCAAGACGATCTCCACCGGTACCCTCGTGCCTTTGATGACTGGTCTTCCATGTGAGATCTCCAGATCAATGGTTATCCTATCTTCAAGCATAATCTTCCCTCATCAGTATTGAAAGCGCATCTTTATTAAAAGATTCCATTGCTGTGAATCTCGCCATTCCGGATCGCTGCCGGACAGCTCGACAGATCTAGCATCCATCTGCATCCTGATTTCTGCCGACAACTGCCGCCCCGCCCCAGGCACTAGACAGAATCTGTCAACTCGAGAGCAGTACGCATGAGCCCGAGAATCTCTGCTCGATCCGATTCCACCCTCTTTTCCTGTCGCGTCCGATCCAAATCCTTTTCTTCTCGGTTTCTCATTCTCATAAATGGCTCAAGTTTACAGGATGATGCATATTTGAACCGGCTCAAAACTTGGTTTCGCTACAACAACAAGAACGCCTACAGCATTGCCGCCCTGATGCCGCTGGTAGAGGCAGACATCGCTCGGGAGCCGAAGGACGGCATCATGCTCTACAGCTTTGCCAGCGCCCAGGCGGAGGGGGTCTACGCCGAGGTCTCAAACGCGAAGGTGGACGCAGTCTACATCGCCGGCGGCCCTCATCCTTCTGCCCTGCCCGAGGAGGTCCTGGAGCACTTCGACTTCGTGGTGATAGGTGAGGGAGAAGAGACGCTGCCGGAATTGCTGCAGGTAATTGAAGAGGGCAGGGGCCCCGCCTCCGTTAAGGGCATCGCCTACAAATGCCAGGGGCGGGTTAAATTCACGGAAAAGAGGTCTCCGGTAGATCTGGACTGCTATCCACCTTTTGGAAAGATCCTGGCTCCTCTGGAGATCTCTCGCGGTTGCCCCTGGGGCTGCACTTACTGCCAGACGCCGCGCCTCTTCGGCTCCTGCATGCGCCACAGATCGATTCCGATCATCGCCAAATACGCCTGCCACCACAAAGATATCCGCTTCACCTCTCCCAACTCCCTGGCCTATGGCTCCGATGGACGCGTGCCCCGCCTGGAGAAGGTTGAGGCACTGCTCAAGGTTCTGGCCGAGCAAAAAAAGCCCATCTATTTTGGTACATTTCCCTCTGAGGTCCGACCGGAATTCGTCACCCCAGCCGCCCTGGAGCTTATCGTCAAATACTGCGCCAATAAGAGCCTGAGCCTGGGCGGTCAGTCCGGCAGCCCGGCCGTGCTGCGCCGCATCGGCCGGGGGCACGGGCGCGCTGAGATCGAGACGGCCTGTGAACTGGCTCTGGACTATGGTCTTGTGCCGCAGGTGGATCTGATCTTCGGCTTGCCAACGGAGTCGGAGGAGGATCAGCGCCTGACCCTCGACCTGGCAAGATGGATCGCGGCCAAGGGCGGCAAGGTGCGGGCGCACCACTTCACGCCCCTGCCGGGAACGCCCCTGGCAGGAACGCGGCCCGCGCCTTTAGCAGAAGATGTAGAGGCGTGTCTGGGAAGGCTCGCCCTGCAGGGACGCCTGACCGGCACCTGGTCGGCAGCGAGCATGACCGATTGACATTAGTGGTAGAATTGCTTGAAAGGCCTTTTGTACTCGTCCTGCAGCTCGTATTTTATTACCATCTTATCGGGCAAGACTTGAATCTCTCTTACCGACTGGGTGAAGAGGTACCAGATAAAGCCTCTGTCGGGGAGCCTGTACCTATCCGGCAAGGTAATGGTAAACTCAGAGGTGCCCATGATGTAAGTTCTGAGCATCTCGCTTCCCGAGGCAAAAAGGAAGGGAAAGCTTACATTTTCAATCTCTCGCCGGCAGGAGCCCTGCAGGCGTAGGCGCTGGGCCAGGAACTCCAGGTAATCTTCTTTGGTTACCACCAACTCTCTGTGCTCGCTCATTTCAATCACTCTCGATGAACTGGCAGAGGGTGAGATAAAAGTTATCCTAACCCATCTGCTCGATTCTCTCCTTCTTGCTTGCCTGGACCGATCCGTCCCGGCGAGAAGAATGAGAATGAATATGCTCGCAGGATACATGGCCTTCCTGGGCCCGGCTTTTGCCTGCATAAAACGCAGGAATATTGGATCCGAGGTCATTGATCTGCATGATTAAGCCCGTGAAGGCTTCTATCTCTTTTTCCAGCACTTCTTCTCGCGTAATGTAAATGCTTCTTTCCGGTACAACCGTGAGTTCATCAGGGCCTCGAAAGACCAATCTTCTCTTGCCGTCCCGCCGTAAGGCTCTGTGAATATCTCTATCATGAGCCAGCACCATGCCGGGGATGATCGCTCTTTCTTTAACATTTTTCAGTGCAAGCTTCTCAAAGTCTTCCAGGGTGATCAGATTGCCGATCTCCTTTTCTGCGGCCACCACATTTACCTCGTCTCCCAGTTCCTCGAATATCGATGATAGGAGGGGATAGGCTACGGAGCTGGTAATAATAGTCGCGCTCTTCTCGATGGCGGGAAGCCTCTTCAGCTCTTCCTTGTGGTGGGCCAGGGCAAATGGCGCTCCCGTGATGGGATCCCAGAGCGGGGTGCCGATAACCCTCATGTCATAATTTTCGCATATCTCCGTTGCCATGCGGCGAATATCTTCTGTGCCGTAGGGTGTTACATCCGGCATTATAGGCTCATTGCCGAAGATGAGACCCTGCTTTCGAGTATTTGCAAACGACATGAGCATGAGGCCCTTGGCCCCCATCTCCTGCAGATCCCGGCAGGTCTTCTCCAGCTCCAGGCCATCGTTTACTCCAGGAATGAGGACGATCATGGCGTAAAGTTCAATTCTCTCGCAGAAGGTTTGAAAATTGTTGAGCACGATCTTTGGATGCTTATCATTTACATACTTGCGGCGGAGATTTGGATTGGTGGAGAAGACTGAGAAGCTGATTCTCTGCACGCCGGCATCGACCAGAAGATCTGCTTCATCTCCTTTTGAAAATCCTTTTCCGCTGGTGTAATCTAAAAATACCGGCACTTTGCCGTCGCTTACCGTCCTCACCAGATTGAGAAGATGTGGGTAACAGCTTATATCGCCGTTTCCCTTGATGGTGATCATCTCCGGCGTAGAATAGATGCTTTTTTGGGACACCTCGAAGATCAGTTGTTGCAGGGGCTTATAGCCCGGTTCGATCTCTATTACTTCTCTTGAGCAGTAATCGCAGCCTTTTTTATAGGGTTTGCATCGCCTGCATCCTGATGGCTCTACTTCGTTAACACCTTTGAAATAACAGAAGCTGCAGAAACCTCTGCAATCCAGACCGGGCCGACCGGGCCTGCCACCTACATCCACAGTCACTTGCATAGTCTCTAATCAGTCGTAAGGTAGTTAAGTCTTACGCAAAATTATTCAACTGATTATATTCACAATATCAGCTTTCTGGCCAGGCATAGCTCAGCCAGGCTCATCTGCCCGGGAGCCGTGCTCTGTGTGACAAAGCCGTAGGTAAGAGCCGAGCCGTAGAGGGGAGCGACGGCGCGCAGATGCCTGCCCATCCGGCCCATGGCGATCATGCAAAGGGGCATATCTGCATCCAGCAGGAATTGCAAGATCCTCAAATTATCCCTGAGTGTTTTGGGCGTCACGGCGATCTTGGCAATGGCCGCTTTAGTCTTCTTTATATCCTGGTAGATCCCGGCAAGTTCCAAATCCGTCGGCATGCCCTGAAAGTCGTGGTAGGAAACTATCACCGGTTTCAATATTTTGGCAATGGCATCGTCTCTTTGATCAGCCAGGAGCTCCACATCCACGTAGTCAGCATAGTAGGCGGCCTTGATAAGCAGATCGATTCTCTCTCTTTCGCTGCCCTGGAACATTCCGCCCTCCGTCTTGAGGCGAGCCGTGGCGATGATCGGCTTGGCTGTGGCCTTTCGCACGGCCTTTAAGGTTTGAAGGGGATCGCCTGCGGCAAGCAAGTCCAGTCGCAGCTCGATCATATCTGCGTCGCCCGTGGCCGAGACTTCTTTTTCTGCATCCTTTCCCAGGACGGCCACTATGCGCGACTTGTGATTCATGGTTTCATTGCTCCACAATGCTCTCCTCAATCTTCATGCCGAAGTGGCGGGCCATCTCTTCCAGATGCACCAGCACCTCATCCCCGGCTTTGAGATCGGTCACCGGCTGGGGTGTGCCGTCGGAGCCGACCAGCTTTATGGTCTCGGCATTTTGTAGCAGAGTGCTTATCCTTTGGCCATTGGCCTCCGCCTCGATGAGGATCATGGGCCTCTTTTCGATCTTGGCGCGGCCTACTATTGCCGTTCTGGCCAGGCCCTCTTTGCTGACGATGGTAACCTCATCTCCCGATTTAAGCTCGGAGAGGTAGCGCGTCTTCTCTCCCACCCGGATGTAAGCGTGCACGCCGCCGGCATTCACCCGGAAAGGCCGCGCTGCCACATAGGGGCTGTCTTCAGACTCGCTGTGAACCAGGAAGAATCCTTTGGCCTGGGAGCCGATGAGCATGCCCTCTCCAAAGGACATCATGCTGGCCGTGTCCACGCAGACCCGATCACCCATGCCCACAGCTTTGACAGCAGTCACCGTGGCTGAAACCAGCTCTATCCGGCCTTTTTCCGACTGCTCGACCGCGTCCATGACCCTCTTGATCTCAGAAGGATCATTGCTATCCAGCAACACTCCATCTGCCCCCTTTTCCAGAATGGCCAATGCCAGACGTGCCTCATCTGCCGTCTTGACGCCGCTGATGATCATAACCGGCGCGCCCTGCAGCCCGGCAATCATGTTCTCCAGGGGAATGACCTTCCAGTCCGTGCCGATGACGAGAAGATAATCTACAATTCTGCCCATCTGCACCGCGAACTCTTCGTACTTCTTGTTGGCGATGACCACATAGGCAGCCCTTGTCCCGGAAATGGTCTTGGCGAGAGCACCGTCCAGGGAGCTGCTCGGGTCTTTGGGCAGAGCCGTCGTCCCATCGCCTTCCCCGCTCTTGCCCACAACTAAAATATCCTCCGTCCCTCTCTCTACCCCAAAGCAGGCCACCTTGATCTTGCCCAGCTCCCGCACGCGCTCGATGTTCTCTCTGTCCACCAGCACGCAGTCAAAGCCCGACTCGAGAGCGGTGGTGATTCTGGGCTTGATCTCCTGCCACGACCCTTCGGCCATGAGCCACTTCTCTTTCATATGTTACACCAGGGCATTCCATTACTAATCCCTTTTGCCGGGCAAGCAAAAAATTTGGCTCTTCGCCATTTCCTGTGGCTAACCTCAGGTTACTATGGTTTTCCAGTTGTTAGTTCGTCGCTCTGTGCGTACTCTGTGAACTCTGTGTCTCTGTGGTTGAAAACGTCGTTCGCCGCTGGGTTATAACCAAATGGTTACGAATTGCGAACTTACTACCACAGAGACACAGAGCGCACGGAGGACTCACAGAGGACTCGATTTTTCTATTACCCACTCTAAACAGCGAGGAACCAAAAATTTATACAGGGAGAAGAGAATGTGTTTATGGGAAATCGTTTGGTTTACAGCCCGGTGGGCATGCTTCTCATGCTCCTATTTGCATTCTTGCTCTTTGTCGTGGTGGGCTTTCTCTTTCTGGATCTGGCCAGGACGGCTTTTACCAAGATCGGCTTTTCCTGGAGTCAGGCACTCTTTGTCCTGCTGGCATCCCTCCTGGGCAGCAGCATCAACATACCTGTGACCAATCTGCAGTGCAATGCTCCCCTGGTGCGAGAGAGGCAGGTTCGAGCCTTCGGCATCGCTTACCGGGTGCCTGTGGTGGATGTCGTGAGCTGCCATACCCTGCTGGCCGTCAACCTGGGCGGAGCGGTGATACCAGCTCTGATCTCCATGGCGCTGGTCCACCGGTTCCCGGAGTCTCTGAATTATGCCCTTGTCTGCATCGCTTTTGTAGCTGTTTTGACCAATCGTGTAGCCAGGCCCGTGAAGGGTCTGGGAATTGTCACTCCTGCTCTTCTTCCGCCCCTTTGTGCGGCAACGTCCGCCATCCTGCTGGTCTATTTAGGGGGAGCCCCGCATGATCTCATCTTTATCATCGCCTATGTGGGCGGAACTTTAGGGACGCTAATTGGCGCAGATGTCTTGAACCTGGACAAGATCCGGGATCTGGGGGCGCCGGTGGCCAGCATAGGCGGAGCCGGAACCTTTGACGGTGTATTCCTATCCGGCCTGATCGCAGTAATGCTGGTATGAATCGGATTTGCGCAAATTCATGAAAGGAAAGGCATGAGTGGAAAGGAACGAATAGAAAAGAGCTTTAAGAGAAACGCTAAGATGTATAAGCATGAGCTTTAGGGGATTCCTCGCTGATCTAGAGAAGGACGGACTGCTAAAAGAGGTGCATGAATCTGTATCTCCCGTGCTTGAGGTATCGGAATGTGCCTGGGGAAAAGGCCCCATATTATTTGATAATGTGGATGGTCATAAGTGTTGCCTGAACATCATGGGAACGCGTCGTCTGCTGGCCAGGGCCCTGGGGATTGCTCCCAAAGATATGGTAACTCATCTTGCCGGCATCGGCTACGATGGGTCTGTTCGCGAGGTGAACTCCTCCCCTTTTATGGAATGCGTCGGTATGCCCGATCTCTCTAAGCTTCCCATTCTCACCCATTTTAAGGGCGACGGCGGCCCATACATCACCTCCGCTGTGGTGGTAAGCCAGTTTGAGGGAAAGGTCAATGCCTGCGTGCACCGGCTCATGGTTCTGGGCAAAGACCGGCTGGCGGCGCGTCTCGTTCCAGGTCGGCATACTCATCAGTTCTACCAGGCAGCCCAAGCCAAAGGAGAAGAAGTACCTGTGGCCATTGCCATCGGCGTGGACCCGCTGCTGCTAATGGCCGCCTCCACGCGCGTTCCTCCGGAGAAGGAGCTTTCCTATGCTGCCGCTCTGCGGGGCGCTCCCGTGGAGCTGGTGCGTCTGGATAACGGCGTTCTCGCCCCTCATGCCGAGATCGTGCTGGAGGGCTACATCACCGGCGAACGGGCCCGCGAGGGGCCCTTTGTGGACATCACCGGCACCTCTGATCTCGTCCGCCAGGAGCCTGTAATCCGGCTCACCAGGATGATGGCCTGCGAGGATCCCATCTACCACGGCCTCCTGCCGGGGGGTGGCGAGCACAAAATGCTCATGGGCGTGCCCTACGAGCCGCTGATTTACAAAGCAGCCTCCAGGGTAGCAAAGGTCAAGAACGTCATCCTGACGGATGGCGGATGCAACTACTTCCACGCCGTGGTGCAGATAGAGAAGGAGACGGAGGAGGATGCCAGGCGAGTCATCGAGGCCGCTTTCCAGGCACATGGCTCGCTAAAGCATGTGCTGATAGTGGACATGGACATAGATATCTACGATCCGCAGGATCTCGAGTTTGCCATTGCCACACGCATGCGCGGCGATGAGGATCTAGTGATTCACCCCAATGTGCGGGGCAGCACCCTTGATCCGCGAAGTAGAGAGGGCATCACCACCAAGGTGGGAGTGGACGCCACTGCCAGGCTGGACAAGCTATGGAAGTTTCAGAGGGTCACACCTAAGGGGCAGGGCTAAAGGCCACTTTGTCTTTCAGATCTCCAGGTAGAGGCGTATGCTAAAGACGGCGCCCACGGCCAGAACTATTGATAGTACCAGGGCCAGGATCTGCAACATCATCTCGCTCATTTTATCACATCTATCGGCTTTTCTCTCTGCGGCCTAAATCGCCGGGACTGGTTTGGCGCCAGAACCTGGGCCGATTTCACGCCCGTGATTATGGCCATCAGTCTCACTTTTCCTGTAAAATCGGGCCGGATTCTCGCTCCCCAGATGACGTTGGCCCTGGGGTCGAGCTCCTGGGTGAGGGCCCCGGCGATGGCGGCTGCCTCTTTCAGGGTCATATCCGGCCCGCCGGTCATGTGCAGAAGACAGGCCCCGGCGCCGCGATAGTCCACGTCGAGCAGCGGATTTTTCAAGGCCGTGCGCACGATCTTCTCAGGGCTGCTTTTCATCTTGCCCTCACCGACAAACATAAAGGAAGCGCCACCGGAGCTCATGATGGTGCAAACGTCTGCAAAGTCCAGATTGATGAGGGAGGGACTTGTCAGGGTCTCGCAGATGCCCTGCACGATATCGGCGATGATCTGATCGACCACGGAAAAGGCATGCTGGAAGGGCAGATGAGGAGCGCATTCCAAGAGGCGGTTGTTATCCATGACGATTGCAGTATCGGTGAAGCCGCGCAGCGCCTCCAGCCCCTCCTCGGCCACAAAGATGCGTGCCCTCTCCAGGTGAAAGGGCGTGGTCACCATAGCCACCACAATTGCGCCCCGCTCTTTGGCCAGGCGGGCCACCACCGGGGCCGATCCCGTGCCCGTGCCGCCGCCCAGACCGGCCAGCACGAAGACCAGGTCGGCTCCCCGCAGCATGCTCTCCAGCTCGGCTGCTGCCAACTCAGCCGCCTTCCGGCCCACCTCGGCATCGCCGCCCGCGCCCATGCCCCGGGTGAGCTTTTGCCCAATCAGGATCTTCTCATCCGCCTGGGCCGTTTTCAGGTGCTGGTTGTCTGTGTTGACGGCTATGGTCTTTGCCCCGGTTAGATTCATCCTGGCCAGCCGGCTCACAGTGTTATTGCCAGCCCCCCCGCAGCCGACGACCAGTATCTTAGGCATGCCAAAACCGTCTTCGTATAGATCTGACTGCAATTGCCTATTTCCCCCTCATTGCTAGATTAACTAAATAGTGATATAAGTTAATAATTATTGCGGACAGGGGTTCTGCAAAGTCTTGAATATCAGCGACGAATATAATTATAATCAAAGAGAACATGAGGCCAATGGATGAACGCACTCGCACTGAGAATCAAGTGGTTCTTGATGACCAAGAAGATTTTACTGCTCACTCAGCCAAGCTTATCTCGGATCTCATTGATGGAGAACCCGATACAGGCCATCTTCCTGATGTGAAGATTCGATTTAGATGAGCAGGTGCGTCGCGGATTATTTAAAGTCATGGTCTTCGCCATTACCTTTTTAGGCTCTTCGCTATTTCAAGTGGCTAACCTCAGGTTACTATGGTTTTCCAATTGGTTGAAACGTCGTAAGCTACTGATTATAACCAATGGCTGACGATACTACCACCACAGAGACACAGAGCGCACGGAGGACTCACAGAGACCTCAATTATTCTATTACCCACTCGATACTAGCGAGGAACCAGATTTTAACCAGGGTTTACGGAATAAAACCACAGAGGCGCAGAGCGCACAGAGGACGAACGAACGGAGAACTACGATTATCACGCAAGCAATTCTTAGGCTTTTCAAGTTTGGTGGACTGGAGACAACGACGTTTGCGATTCTCTGCGAACTCTGCGTCTCTGCGGTTAATAATTGCGAAGAGCCGATAATTGCTTGTAGTTTAGAGGCTAAAATCATGGATCAATGCCGGAAATTAGGGCTGCAATAGGTGTGCTGATGTCATTACTACGAGGCGCAGATGATCTGGCGCAGTTCATCGCCGAAAATTACAGAGGCCGCGTGGTCGAGGTGGGGGTGGGCTACTTTGCCGAAGTGGCCCTGGGGCTGCAAGCGCGGGGCCTGGATGTGGTGCTCACCGATAAAGAGGAGCGGCTTTTGGGCGGCCTGCGCGTAGAAAAAGATGACATATTCTCGCCCCGCCAGGAGCTGTACCGGGGGGCAAGCCTGCTCTACTCCATCCGCCCGCCTCTGGAGATGCAACTGGCCATGGGCCTCTTGGCGGCGAAGGTCGGCGCAGATGTCCTGGTCCGGCCTCTGATGGACGAGGTGGCACAGTTGCCGGACTTTGCCCGGCGGCTGGTCAATAGCGGGGAGGCGAGGTTCTACCTGTTTTCGGCGAGGGCTTAGTTTTGGCAGGATATCATGTGGTTTGAAATGTCCCATTTGGCGCGAGCAACATCCTGCTGAGGAGCGCCAAGATGATGGTGCTCAGTCGGATGGGGAATGCCCGGAAGAGGGGATGTGCCAAAGGATTTGGCATGGGCCAACGGCTTGCGGGGGACGGGATCCTAACCAACCTTACTAATATCGATCATCAAATGGGGAACGACAAAAAAACCTCTTTAATGAGAGAAAAGGAGTGAGAAATATGAAGCAAGAGCTAATAGAAATTGTGAAACAAGGGCAAATCGATCCAGAAACTGCTAGACGATTGGCGGCATGCATGGATTGCGAGTTTAAGTCCTCCCCGATTCGATGCTTTGGTGCGATTCGGCGAATCTTTTAAGGGGAGACAATTGACATGCAGCAACATGGATAATCCAGAAAATCTCGAAGTGAGTATGGCGGAAAGCGAAATGGTTTTGCAGTCAGCCAAAGACCCTGATGTCCTCTACGTGAAAGGTGGTGAAACTTCAATAACCGGACCAAAGTACTCTGATGTCACAAAAGACCTTGATACTCCGGCTGAGGTTTTAAAGATCCTGCCAAGAAAAGATCCCGACATAGTGCAAATAGACAATCGGATATACCGCCAAACGGGGACGGTGTATATTAGCAGTTTGTTTTACGTTGTCATCCTAGAGCGGTGAAGCTATGAATGAAATCCAAGAGATTTCCAATTTGATGGATAAAGAGATTGAGGCAATAACACTTGCTGACACCTCTGATCTACCTTCTAGAAAGATAGGAGGAAAAGCTTCTGCGAGAGTCGTAAAGCTTCGTAATCCCAAAATTATTACAGCCGAGAACAAGATAGAAATCCTTGGCCCTGTGTTCCTGGTGAGCGTTGGGGAGCTGAAAAAAGCAATTAAGAATCGCTACAAGACCCCTGGTCAGAATATTTTCCCAGAGGTCGTTGATGATTTCATTTTCAGCAATGATAAAGAAGCCTTGCATCGGTTAAGAACTTTTGACTCCGCAGAAGCCGCCAGCGACCTGGTTAATTTGGCAAGGCTTGTCAAAGTTCCATCTGACTCGGAAAAAGTTGTACTGGTTAGTAAAATTAAACCGCTTGAACTGGTAACCGAGTATATAGTCGATGGCAAGCACACGAGTGGAAACTTCTTGGGATGCTTCGATCTTCCCCTGGTAGTTATGACTGACAATGGGGCGCAATTTGACTTTGAAAATCCGTCGCACGTTGTAGGCACCAATCAGAGGGTGGAAGAATCGATGGCTATCAACATGAATAGTATCATGCTGCTTGCAGAAAGGGTGGATGATAACACAATCCAAATAACGGGGGGACTGAAACATGTCGGCTGGGGAAATGTAATGGCGATTGTGTCCTTGATTTGCTTACTAGTCGGTGCCTTCTCATTCATTGAAAAGAGATTGTTTTTTTTCATAGTACTATTAATCAGCGGGGTTATGTTAGCGATCGCAAGATACCTACCCACCAATTGGAATAAGGAGTTCTTTGGAATGTCAGAAATACAGGTTGTTGGGAACGCATACACAGTCTTTAAATTTTACGGGGAGATGGCATGATATGACGAAAGAACTAAATTCTTAGACATTCTCATTCTAGCAGGAGGAATAGATGAGCGGATTAGATAGCGATATATTAAGAGAGAAAATAAAGCAGAAGATGCCTAAAGCTCCAAAGTTTTCTTTTGGATTAAAGGCATTCCTGGCGATTGCAATCATATCCCTGATACTGCTTGGGCTAGTGGGAGGATCCTTTATAGCAGTAATTCCAGCCGGTAATGTCGGAGTGCTGGACCGATTCGGAGTGGTTTCCGACACCGTGTTGAGCCCTGGATTCAACTTTAAAGATCCCCTCACCGGAGTCCACGAGATGAATACTCAGACCCAGCAAATCGAATATAAAGAAGTAACTGGGACGCTGACAAGTGAAGGTCTTGAAATAAAACTTGATAGTAGCGTGCTCTGGCATCTTGATCCGACTAAAGCTCCTGAAATATACAGAACCGTAAGAGGAGACTATGTCGATACAAAATTGACACCCTCTTTCATGGGCCTATTGCGGTCTGAAATCAAAAAATACACTGCAGAAGACATATACACAAACAAATCGACTGAAATTCAAGCGGATGTTGAACACCACCTTAAGCAAGAACTTGGTGAAACTGGCATTATCATCGAAAGAGTCTGGTTAAGGGGAATTTATCTGCCAAAGGAGCTTCAGGAGGCCATTACAACTAAACAGCAGAAGCAGCAACAAGCTCAGCAGATGCAGTTTACCATCCAGCAATCCGAGCAAGAAGCCAAGAGACTGGTCATTGAAGCAAAGGGTATTGCTGAGGCAAACCGTATCAAGGGAGAATCAGTTACGCCAACACTGGTTTCCTGGGAATTTGTCCAGGGAATAAAGACCAACCCCAACGTCTTGTATGTACCCATTGGGTCAGGAGGCGGAAATGTGCTATTTAACCTTCCAACCCCTAACCTAAAAAGCTAGAGAGCGAGGAGGCCATCGGCCTGAGCCTACTACGGTGGCTAATAGCGGGCTCAAGGCCGTAGCGTCTTGCCTTCTTGACTATATTTTCAGAGATAAATCGGAACTTCCCACTTATCCTGCTTATCCTTTGGAACATTCTTCTTTGACCAGGCTGGATAGATGAGAATGTTGCCCTGCTCATCTTCTTCTTGGATGGTCTGCTCTTTTTCTTCATCGCTCATTGAATGTGCCCCAATGATTATTATGACAACTCATCTATGATGTATCTTCTTAGGTTCTCGGATCTGTAAGAATGTAACAGGAGGTTAAATAATTTAGGGATAGCTGGCATCCTTTGAAGAGTTTTGGGTCGTGCTCCACGATCAGGAAGCTGTGGTGGTTCTCCTCATGGAATGGTCATGAGCTGGAAGAAGGGTTTTTGGCGCGGCGCGCTTCCAGGGAGGTGAAGTTGCGATCCAGCCGGCTGGAGCTGCGGTCGCAGATGTAAGGATCTTGTAGCGCTGCAGGTTGAGGTTGCTGTTGAGCGCTCCGGCCAGCATCTCAACAGGAGCGACCAGTACATTGAAGGTATCCGGGAGGATGGAGACGAGCCGGGTGGATTCGATTCTTCCATGTCCTTCACCGGAATTTACTTACGGCCAAACCAGTTCATCAAGGGTTAGCTAACAAGATGTTTTGATGGGGAAAAGGAGATCAAACACTTGGGAAAAGGAATGAGGCTCAATAGGAATGCACGCTGAAGAAAGGGATTTGGAGCTGGAATCAGGCAGCAAGAATCGTTACATAGTTTTGCTGCTTGTTCTCACAGGCGTCTTGATGGCAGTGGTTGATGGATCCGTGGTCAGCATCGCCCTTCCCACCATTACAGAATATTTCAGGGTCAGCATCGCCCAATCACAAATGATCATGACCTCTTATCTTGTCACACTCACCAGCTTGCTGATGATCTTCGGCAAGGTCGCAGAATATGTAGGCAAGGCCAGGCTCTTCTTTATCGGGATTGCCCTTTTTTCCGTCAGTTCCTTAGCCTGTGGCATGTCCACAAGCCTGGACCTCCTTGTGCTTTGCAGGATAATCCAGGCCACGGGAGCGGCCATGATGTTTTCCATAAGCTCGGCCATAATCTTCCAGGCTTTCCCGAGGGGTGAGCAGGGCCGGGCCATGGGTTACATAGGAGCAACTGTCGCTATCGGTAGTATGTTGGGTCCCACATTGGGCGGTTTTATCGTAGATCTATTGGGCTGGAAGTATATTTTCCTCATAAACGTGCCAATAGGCATCATGCAGTTGCTGCTCTCTTCCCGATACATGAGAATCGAGGACATCAGATCCCGTGGCTTAAAGGTAGACTGGATTGGCGCAGTAACCCTGATAACCTTCATAGTTTCTCTGATGGCAATATTAGGCCAACTTTCCATTAGCTTTACCTTTCAGCCTGCCATTGTTGCCACGGCCATGATCTTTCTGGGCTCTCTGGCAGCTTTCGTGATCACTGAGTCCAGGCATAAGGCCCCGCTACTGGATCTCTCCATATTCCGTTACAGGATGTTTGTGCTTCCCTGTATCAGTATGATGCTATTCTTTGTGGCCAACCTGATGATATCCGTCCTGGGGCCATTCTATTTCGAGGGCGTGATGGGTTATACGGCATCACAAGTAGGTTTGATTTACCTTATCGTCCCGGCCATAATGGTTATTGGTGCGCCTGTAACAGGCTGGATCTACGACAAACACCAGTTTCGGTACTTAGCCGCCCTGGGAATGCTGATTATGGCAATTTCCATGATGCTCCTCGGATATCTGGCGGGAAGCCTGGGCCGTGATCCCCGGTTGCTGCTGCTCACCTTTGTATCCATGGGCATAGGCGGCGTTTTCTTCCAGAGCCCCAACAACACCGAGATAATGAGGGCCCTGCCCAGAGCAAAGATAAACATCGCCTCCAGCTTCACAGCCACTATCAGAAACCTGGGAATGGCATTGGGTGTATCCTTTTCAGGTGTTCTGGTCTCGCTACAGCTCGCCCAGGCGGGATACTATGGGACCCTTGTGGGGGCCGGGCCAGGGCTACTCTCTGCGACCATAAGTCGAGTGATGATGCTGGCAGGGTTACTATGTATAATAGGCACCCTGGTCTCCATATACAGAGGATTGAATTCAGCCTAGTGTCCTGGTTTTTCTTGCCAGTCCACCCCCTAAATCCCTCCCCTGTAGTACGCCATCCTTCTGGCATGGGGCCGGAACAGATCCAGCAGCTTCTTCTCCTCCTCTGCCGCCAGCGGCTCGAACTCCCGGCCTACCCGGGCCAGCGTCTGCACCTCTCTGGGGCTTGCGCAGCCCACAATTGCCGTGCTGACCTCTCGGGAAAGGGCAAAGCGCAGGAGCAGCTCTGCCGTCACCCCATCCTCTGGGGAGATGTAGTGCGAGCCGCCCAGCACCTTCATGCCGATAACCGCCAGCCCCCGGTCCAGGGCAGCGGCCATGACCCTGTCCAGAAATCCGCCCAGGACGGCTTCGGCTGGGTTGACGGGCATAAGCACAGCATCCACCGGCCAGTTTTTCACGGCATGCTCCAGGATTCTGGGGGCATGGTGACCGGTGACGCCCAGGTAGCGCACCAGTCCAGCGTCTTTGGCTTCCACGAATGCCCGCAGGGCTCCGCCCGGCCCCTCGATCTCTTCGATATCCTGGCGAGTCCGTAGATCGTGAATCTGCCACAGGTCCAGGCGATCCAGGCCCATGGTCTCCAGGGACTCGGCCAGATCGGCCCTGGCGCCCCGAAAGTCGCGGGCGGCGGACTTGCTGGTCTGAAAGATGCCGGAGCGCAGCTCCTGATGGCCGCGCCAAAAATTGCCATAGTAGCCCTGGCTGCCTGCATAAGCCTGGGCCGAGTCGAAGTAGGTTATGCCTTTGGCAAGTAGCCTGCTCGATCACGGCCCTGGCCTCCGGGCCTCGCCCGTGGGTGCGCAGCACGCCCTCCCCGCCCGGGCCCACCTGAGTGACGAGCGGGCCCGACTTTCCGAAGAGAGGTCCCGATGAAGGTTAGGGACTTTGATAGTAGGCTCGGATTGAGTTTATTCTTGGCTATCATCTGAAGTACCTCATGAGACATCTTAGATATTCTTCTTTATCTTTAATTCGAGGCCAGCTTTCGGACAAGCGGCATGATGGCCGGCCTGGTGCCCTTCGCCGGCGTGGCCGGCTTGGCAGAAAGGCCCATCTCCAGGCCGAAGGATCCCATCATCTCCTGGTTGAAGCGGTCAGCGATCTCATCGAAGATCCTCTGATAGGCAATGCAATGAGGATCGACGCCCTTAATCTCGCCGTTCGTGGGTGCCATGGCGTTGTAGGGACAGCCTCCCCGGCAGTAGCGGATGTGCTTGCAGCCCTTGCATTCCCTGTCC
>JAPKYC010000049.1 GCA_026394505.1 Methanothrix sp. | reverse complement strand
TTCCTGTAGACTCTTTTCTCCGGTTAGAATCTCCAAAGAGGCATTCTCCAGCCGGGCCTCTACGTCTCCCGTCTCCGCCAGTGCTCCCGCCAGACGGTTTCTTTGCTCCTCCAGGGAATCACGATCGGCTTTGATCTGCATCATGGCATTTTCTTTGATGTCTTCCAGGCCCAGGAGCTTGAGCAGATATTCCCTCTTGCCCACTGCGCCCTCTTTGAGCAGATTGTCCAGGTCTTTTTGCCGGGCGTAGAAGGTCTTCATGAAATCCTGATAGCTGATCTTCAGGATCTCCTCCAGCCGGAGGTCCACCTCTTTGCTTCCTGTGGCAATCCTCTGCCCATCCAGCACCAGAAAGGCCTCCGCCATCAAGCTCTTTCCTTTCATGGCCCGGTAGATGACCAGCTCCTGCTTGCCCAGGGAGAGCGTCAGGCGGGTCTCCACAGCATCGGATTCTCTGGCGCGTGCATTGCGGATGAAGTCTCTTTTGATGGCTGAGGCCCGGTTGCCGTAAAGAGCCCAGGCAATGGCTTCCACTATGGTGCTCTTGCCCGATCCGTTGCTGCCCACGATGCCGGTGAGCCCGTCGGAAAACTCCAGCTCGGCGTGGCGAAACTTTTTGAAGTTTTTCATGACCAGCTTATTAA
The DNA here is from genome assembly GCA_026394505.1 of Methanothrix sp. Classification (GTDB taxonomy): domain Archaea; phylum Halobacteriota; class Methanosarcinia; order Methanotrichales; family Methanotrichaceae; genus Methanothrix. The sequence goes on along the minus strand of JAPKYC010000049.1, from coordinate 5,123 downwards.
GATGCATCCAATGCCTCTTTATGTCTGGCAAGTACCGCTTTCTTCATAATCTCCGATCCATAGGCCACTACATCATCCAATATCCTTGCCGGTATCAGTTCTTGAGAGGAATCCTCCTCCAGGTAGCCGGAAAACTCCTCGTGCAGAGTGCGGCGATCAACGGGCCGCTCGAAATGTTCCTCAACATCTGCGAACTCCGGCCGGATCTTGAAGTAGAGCGCAGAGGCCCCCAGCCGGGAGAGCCTTCCCTGATCTATGCTCCGGTAAGCTCCACGGCTCACGTTTTTAAGAGTGATGCGCACCATTCTGTCTCTCATTTCATCAACATGACATAGCTCCAGCAGGCACTGCGCTATCTCCTCGGAGCGCATGCCGCTGCAATCAATGGCCGGGTGATCTATCATGTACCTGGGCCTCACCGGCACGCTCTCGGCTCTGCCGGTCTCTGTATCCACCAGCAGCATTCCTTTCCTGTCCTGGGCCTCGCCGAAGTTGAAGTACTCCAGCGAGCCGCTGTACCAGGCGTTCCTGGAAAGCTGCGCCTGTCCATGAAAGTGGCCCAGAGCAATATAGTCAAAATCGTTTTTGAGGAAGCTGTCCAACAGCTCGTGCTCTCCCACGCTCCTCATCTTTTTATTCTGAAGCGACTCCACCAGGCCGTGCATGACCAGCACATCTCTTCCTGAACGTTCTATCTTCTCAAACTCGACCAGGTAGTCCTGCGGCTCCAGGCAGAAGGGGATGCAGTGAAAATAGCTGTCACCTGCAACAAATCGTTCATATTTGTACCTCTGGGCGATATGCACGCCCCGCAGATCCTCAAAGAGGCGGAAGGGGCTGGTGGATGAGAAGCTCTTGGGGGCGTCGTGATTGCCGCTGATTATGATCACGGGTATGTCCTCTTCCATGAGCTTGAAGAGGCCCCACTGGAAGACCACCAGAGGCTTGATCTTGGGGCGGACGTGGTGGAAGACATCTCCGGCATGGACAACCGCATCAGGTCTCAGCTCAATGATCTTCTCGATGGCCTGCTCAAAACCGGAATATACCATCTCTTCTATGCGATTTCGGCCATGCTCATCCAGGCGGCTGTAGCTGGAAAAGCCCAGGTGCGAATCGGCCAGGTGAATTATCTTCATGTGCTATCCTATTCCAAAAACGGCTTGAAGCCGCCTCTGGTGATAAGGCTCTCCTGCTTATCTTCCTTCTCCAGGCGGCGCAAGTAATCCTCATAGCGGTGTATCCTGGCGGGCACGGGAAAAGGAATATTCAGGGTGGATACGACGGCTTCGCCCTTCTCCAGGGTCTGAATCTCGATATCCATGGAGGAGAGATCCTGCTTGGCCGACTCTTCCAAATGCTGGCGGTCGTTTCTATCCCCCAGGCCCATGACCACCAGAGTGTTGAACTGGGAGAGCAGTTGCTTGTCTATCAGCTTGGGCTGCTGGGTGATGGCACACAGGCCCACTCCAAACTTGCGGCCCTCCCGGGCGATGCTCTCGAAGCGCGCCGTGTTGCTGCCCGCGCCGAGGACCCTCTGCGCCTCCTCAATGGTGATGAGGCAGTTCTTGCGGCTCTCCTGGCCTTCTTGCTCGTCCTTTTTGTACTCATCCAGGATATAGCGCGATATGACGGAGAGCAGGAAAAGTTCGGATCGGTCGCTCATCCTGGGTATGTCCACCAGCACGACCTTTCCTTTCTGCAGATTGGCCAGAATATTGGCCAGGCTGGACCTTTTGCGGATGTATGGATTTCTCCCCATTTCGTTTTTGATCCTTCGAATTAGAACCATGACCGTGCTGTCCTTGAAGCCCTCCTGTACCATGCGGGCCATGCCCTCCGGGCTTTGAATCTCCTCCAGCCAGCTCGCCGAGTCGAAGATCCTGGAAACAGTGTCCAGGGCATCTCTTTGCGGCAGCGACCACTCATAGAGCAGAGCAATGTCCTGTGGAAAAATCTCGCTTTCCGATATGGCCAGCTCCTCCACACCGGGATCGGAGGCGTTCTGCCTGTTTGTGGAGTAGCAGGCGAGCCCCTCCCGGTATTTCTTGAGATGAGTCAGACCCTTGATCGGACCCTTGCCTTTCAGATATTCCCCATGAGGATCGACGATGAGAAGGCCGAACTTGGACTCGCCCCGCGCGAATAGTCGCATGCATGAGGCGGCAAAGACCTTCATGAAGTTGGACTTGCCCATGCCAGTGGTGGCGAAAACGCCCATGTGGTGATCCATGGCCTCGCTGTGCAAAGCCACAGGAATCTCTTCTACCAGTCGTGAGCCGTTTCTCAGGTATCCGACCTCGATGTCTCCCATGACCTGGCTTAAAAACTTAAATTCCTCTTTCTCCGCTCGCGTAACTGACGCGAACTTTGTGGGCAGTGTCCTGGACTTCTTAAACTCCAGTTTTTTATTTATGCAGCCCAGGGGCTCAGCGATGACGCGGTTGAAGATCTGATCCTGATCGAAGAACTGGGTGCCTTTCATGGTGGTGTCCCAGTGGCCGTCATAGTTGGAGCTGTGCTCTATGTTCAAAACGCGGGCGAGAAAGGTCAGTCCCTGGTCTTTGATGGAGAAGATCTGCCCCACCTCTACCCTTTCCTCATCGGGAAGGATGAAGGGTACTGTGAAATGATATTCGGTTACGCTCTTGGAGACGATTTTGTAGGTCGTGTCCCCTTTCACTATTACTTTTCGATTCAACAGGCTTTCTCCCATGCGGAGCTGGTTCTCCTCTTGCGTTGTCGCCACTTTTATTCTCCCACTTTTTCGCTTGCTTATTTCGCCTCAGGTTCCTCATTTTCCACTACGTTTTATTTTCCTTTTTCAGGGCTGCGCTCTTTCTAAAACCCGGACCTCATCTCCAGGATGTCGTGGAAGTCCTGCATAAGCATTCTTATCTCCGAATGAGTCATTCCGCTCTCCAAGAGCCGCGCCATTAATCTTTGGCGCACGGCTGCCCCCTCTTGCTCAGTGATCCTGATATCCCGATGCGCCCGGAAGAGGGCATGAGGATATCCCAGGCACTCAGATGAGCATGAGTAGGCGGCCAGCTTTCCCAGAACTGATCCCATTTCGTCCTGGAGAAAGAGGGGCGCATCCACCCGGAAGTCGTGCTCGGACTCTCCGCAAAAGCGAACGACGTAGGTCTCGCCGTTCCATCTGCCCTGGCCTGCATCTACTTTTTTATCCTTGAGGCTGAGATACCAGGCCGCTTCCGGCAAAAGCCCGCTTCCGATCGTGCTGGTATGCTGCACAAAGGGAAGCGTGATCTCCTCGCCCCAGAAGAGGGAGCTGGACTTGGCCACGGCCAGAAGGGCGACGCCCTTTTCCTCTGCCCTGGCAAAGATGACGGCAAGAGCGCCCCTCAGGAGTTCAAAGACGTCAAAGCTGCCGTCGTAAAGGATGATGTCTCCGGCATGGGCCTCGCCAAGGGTTTCATTTATAGCCACATACTCCTGCAGCTCCCGATAGTAGCTGGAGAGTCGATCCAGATCAGATTCCTTGAGATCGATTCCTTTCAGGCCGAAGAATTGCTCCAGATAGGGGTCGAACATGTTTCTGCATAACTTTGCATCGGCCATGAAGACATCGTCAAAGGTGATGACCGTGCGCCTCCAAACCCTCCCCCGGTAGACGGCATAGCCTGCCCGGATCAGGTTCACACTGGCCATCGACCAGTTGCAGATGGAGACATTGGAGCCGTCCACGGCGAAGATCTCTCCGGTAAAGTCACTGGGCTCGACAAGCACGAAATCGCTCTCTTGCACCCCTGTCTCGGCAAGATATCGATCAATTCCGTCCAGGGATATATGATCGCGAATCATTTCTGCAACAAGGGAAAGGCGGCTCCATTCTTCCATTCAAAATTATGGTGACATAGGCAAAGTATATACGGATTGCTCCCGATTGCCCTCAAAAAAATAAGTGCGGATTTCAAGCAAAATGAAAAGGAGGGAGGCAAAAGCCCTGGTGTAGGAGGGAAAAATGGAATTGACTTTTGCCAAACCCTGCTCTGCGATTAACGAATAAATAGTTTTCGGCATTCGTCTATCAACGAATAGCGCTTGCCAAGCTTGAGCTCTGTTTCCTTTCCGCCCGTTCCTGCCTCATCACTCGATAGATGCCGGTCACCACGCCAACCATAGCCGGAGCCAAAAAGAAGCCGGCGATTCCGGCGGCAAGGCCGCCTCCCAGGAAGGCTAGCAGCACCAGCAGCGGATGCAGCGAGGACTTGGTGTAGACGATGTAAGGCCGGATGACCAGCTCCGCGATATGGACCAGAACAGAGGCAGCCAGGAAGAAGAGAGCGGCATCCATGGGCCCCATCTCGATGTAGCGGCCCACTGCGGTAGGTATAAAGACCAGCCAGGTCAGAAAGGGCACCATCCCGGCCAAGAAGACGATGCTGGCCATGGCGAAGGGCCTGGGAACGGCAAATATGTAAAAGATGGCCACCGAGGAAATCCCGCCCGCGATGGCGGTGTAGATGCTGCCCATATAAACCCCGCAAAGAATGCTGTCTATTCTGGCCAGACAGCGCAGCTCAAAGCTGCCGTCTTCCAGATGGAAAAGCTCCCTGATGGCTTCTGAGAGTCGGTCTCCATCGAGCAATAAAAAGTAGCAGACGCAAAAGGCGATCAAGAAATTGACAATCCCCAGTGTGATGGTTGAGCCCAGACTGAAGACGGGCAGGCTGGCTAAAAGATTGAGGCTCATTCCCATCAAATTGGCCATGCCCCGGGAGATTTCATCGAATATCGCTTGCGGAATATGGACCCTGGAAACAAATGCAAAGATGAGGGAGACGATCTCCCTTTCGTGGCTCTCCAGCCACCGGATCTGGTTTGAAGTCTCGACAACCCCCGTAACAAAGATAGCGGAGAGCGGAACGACAATGCAGATGATGGCAGCCAGCGAGCCTATCCGTCGGTTCTTTCCGAATAGATCACGCACCGGTCGGCCCACGTAGGCGAAGACGAGCCCCAGGACTAGGCCGTCGAGAAGCGGCCAGATGTAGTAAGAAAGCAGGATGGTAAGGGCGAAGGTGAAGACTATCAGCCAATTTTTCTTGCCCAGACGGATTGGCAGATCAAGTTGCATTCTACACACCGGGGAGCGCATC
>JAPKYC010000271.1 GCA_026394505.1 Methanothrix sp. | reverse complement strand
CAGAGCCTGCGTGAAATCCTTGGAGATCATTGGAGAGGCATCCAGGAATATCTCGGATGATTTGAAAAAGGCGCACCCAGAGATTCCATGGAGACAGATGATCGGCATGAGAAACAAGCTGGTTCACCATTACTTTGGAGTTGATTGGGAGATCGTGAATGATGCCCTTAAAAATGAGCTTCCAGAAATAAAATTAAAACTGGCAAAAATATTAATATAAACCCTCAGGCCCGACCGGCCTCCCGAGCCCGAGCGTTTGCCTGGCAGCCGGGCCCGCCTGGCGGACGACGACGCAGCCTCGGACGGCCCGGCCCACTGGCGACGTCATAAACCCATGTGAAGAAACATTCAGGCTGCAATGGATAAGGCAACTTACGAGATCATCGATGGATAGCAGCGCATCTGGCGTGGGGCTACCCGGTCCCGCCTCTCGAAGGTCATATGATACAAGTCTCGAAGGAGCCGATGGCCGTTGCAGACTAAACTCGCTCCAATTTCATGGCACGAGCTAACCCTGGCATCTCAATAAGCTGGGGTGGGACGGACCTTTTTCCGGCAAGAAGCATCCGTACATGCGCAAGGATGGAATATTCTTGCTCATGCGAGGAATGATTTTTGAGGTTTCATAGCTTCATGCACGCAGAATACAATCGGCTGGCGGACAGGGCCATGAACCTTCTGGCATCCTGCAATCCCAAGGACCTCTCCCAATGCGACAGCGTCCTGCAGGCCAGGAACGCTTTGGAGTGGCTAAAAGTGCTGGCCGGGGAGACCATTGGCAAATGAAAGGGCCACGCTCCAGATGTTCCTTCTCCACCTCCATCTCACTCAAGATCTCCCTCGCTTCCGCCTCGGACCTCTTGCAGATATGTGAAGCTGATGCAGTATCCAATTCGGGATGGTTCACAAGACATAGGCGAGTTAGAGCATCAATCCCAGAGCCAGAAAAAAAGACTCTTCCCAATTGCCTGGGAAAAGCCACTCAAAAAGAAAGATCTAAATGACGGCGTATTCCGCCGCCTCGTCCAGCTGCTCCTCTATGCGCAGGAGCTGGTTGTATTTAGCGGTCCTCTCGGAGCGGGCCGGCGCGCCGGTCTTGAGCAGCTCACAGCCCAGAGCTACAGCCACATCGGCAAGAGCCGAGTCCTCCGTCTCTGCCGAACGGTGGGAGGCCATGACCTTCCATCCCGCCCGGAAGGCCATGCGTGCCGCATCGAAGGCCTCGGAGACGGATCCGATCTGGTTGAGCTTGAGCAGCAGAGCATTGCCGGCCTGCATCTCTATGCCCTTCTCCAGGCGCTTTATGTTGGTCACATAAAGGTCGTCGCCTACTATTATCGTGCCCGGCAGCTTCGCCGTAAGCTGGGCAAAGTCGTCATAAGCCTCCTCCTCGAAGGGGTCTTCCAGCAGAATAATGGGATAGGTCTTGACCAGATCGACATAGTAATCGATCAGCTCTCCGGGTGTGAGCCTATTTCCATCCACGGAGTAGCCGCCTTCCATGTAAAAGCTGGAGGCTGCCGAGTCCAGGCCGATCTTGATCTCCTCGCCATAGCCGCTGATATCAAGAGCACTCATGATGGCGTCCAGGGCATCGCGGGTCTTTACCAGAGGCGGTGCATAGCCACCCTCGTAGCCGACGTTGGTTGCGCCCACACCGTACTTGCCCTTAAGAATATTGCCCAGAGCATGATAGGTCTCAACAGCCATGCGTAGCCCCTCGGAAAATGTCCTGGCCCCGGTGGGCTCGATCATGAACTCCTGGATGGAGAGCTCGTTGCCGGCATGCTGACCTCCGTTAAGAACATTGAAGGAAGGAATGGGCAGGCGAGAGGTATTCACTCCGCCCAGGTACTTGTAGAGCGGCATTTCCGCGGAGGATGCAGCCGCCTTGGCCACGGCCATAGAGACGCCTAGAATGGCATTGGCACCCAGATTGGACTTATTGGGCGTGCCGTCCATCTCGATCATGAAATCATCGATTTCCCTCTGAGCCGAGGCATTCATGCCCAGCAGCTCTGGAGCTATAACCTCATTGACATTCTTGACGGCCTTGAGGACACCCTTGCCGCCATATCTGTCTCCTCCATCGCGCAGCTCCAAAGCCTCATGGGTGCCTGTGGACGCGCCCGAGGGCACAGCCGCACGCCCAAAGCCGCAGCAGGTGTAAACATCGACTTCTATAGTCGGATTTCCTCGTGAGTCAAGGATCTCACGTGCATGAATTTTCTCGATCTGAAATGACATGATATACCACGCCAGCCACTAGGAAGGCTTCTTTATTAAGGTTGGCGTGCCCGAATAATCGTTAGCATTTATTTTCCAAAAATGTGTGATAGCCTGAGCCGGAAGCCCAGGCATCTTAAAGGCTTATGCCTTCTTCTGATGTGTTCAGATCCCAGTCAGGCGGCTGCCATCCACCGTACCTTACGGTCTTTGGCGCAACTCCCGTACCCCTCACATCTATGTAGGCAGACGCATCGGCTGTATCGCTTCCAGTCCCATCTACCGCACTGGCGTCCAGGTGCACCTTGTTGGTATATGCTCCGTTCCTTGCGGCACGAACCGTATACTCAATAGTCACCACCTCACTTGGCAGCAGTTTCGGAAGAACCCAATTGATGTAATTCTCATCATAGCTACCAGGCGGCAATGATGCTCCCCGGAGACTCATGCCTCCGGGAAGATCATCGGTCAACCTGACCGCCATGATACTATTGGCATTATTCTTGACCACAATAGTGTAGTTCACCAATGATGGATCCTCGAAGTCCAATTGAGCCTTCTTTTCAATTGCCACCCTGGGCGGACAGCAGCCTAGCCAGTCATATTCCAGAGAGGAATAGTTCGCTGCGGATACAATGGTATCGCCGGTAATGGCACTGACAACGACACGATTCAGCACATTGCTGGGCGCGTCCTCAGTGATATTCAGCTTCAGCAAAATGGTCAGACTGTTGCCTATGCCCAGATGGAGTATGGTCCAGTTTGCTCCGCTGGCCGAGAGCGAAGATGGCCTGACTGAAGAGCTGACGTACTGAGTTTTGGGCGGGAAGATATCGGTGACATAAATTGGAGCCAGAGCACGATTGCCGTCATTGGTTACGGTTATGATGTAATCAGCGACCGTCGAATTAACCCGATTGACCCATTCAGACTTAATTTGGCCATCCTTGGTCACAGAGATGTGCGGCTGGTCGTACTTCGAGACGCCTGTAAGGAGAACGTGCCTGGATACGTCGTATTCACCCACATAACGCTCCTCGCTGTCCACTTTGTCTGTGGCATTCGAGCTGACGGTCTTTGCCCTGTAATCAGCAACTCCCTTGAATGTGGCATTGGTCTTCATCTCGTTCAGGCCGAGGGCGATCGAGTCTTTCTTCAGATACTCCAGAGATGAATATTTCTCGCTGATGAGGGTAGCAGGGGCGGCAGCGCTATTATTCGAACAGACGGTCTCGACCTTATTGACCGGACCGCCAGAAGAGCTGTTAGCTGCCATGATATCGCCTCCGCGAAGAGTGCCGCTCTTGGACCACATGCCTTCGCTCCATTTCAGGTCCTGTTTGCCAACAAGATTCGATGAATAGCTGTAGTTGCTGGGTTTGTGAGCTAATTCGATATCTTTCGCCATGTAATTGCTGAAGGTATCGATCTTCTCTTCACTCTTGTAGGCGCCGGTACCGGACTCATAGGTCTTCTGGGAATTACCGAGTCTCTTGTCTGCGGCAACAAAACCTTCTCCAGAGGCATACTTCTCAGCATAAACGTTTGTACCGTACTCTGATATCGACTCATTTAGCCGGAAGCTGCCGCTATAATCCTCTCTGTCCTCAAAGACCGGTCCGGATGATGGCGAGGACTTCTTGAGGAAGCCGATGCTGCCTTTGCCTGTGAAACTGGAGTCCACCTTCATCTCAGAGCCATTTTCGTCCAGCTTGAAGTACGAATCCCGATCTATGCTGGTTGCATAGCGGTAGGTTTCATGCATGGAAGCCCCGGTGATGTAGTTCTTGGCGCGGCTCTCCTCGGTCCACTTCGATGTGTAATTGATCCCGTTGCTGTTGGGCAACTGGAAGGCCGTTGGGCGGTAGCTGGCAGAGACGCTCTTGCTGGACTCAATGGACCTGTTCTTCATGAACAATTTTGTCTTTTCTTCAGTCTGGTAGTCGCCACTCCCATGTTCCCTTGTCAACAGTTCCGTGCCGGCGTCTGCTATGGTCACGCTGTAGCACTTCTC
>JAPKYC010000125.1 GCA_026394505.1 Methanothrix sp. | reverse complement strand
GGCCGCGTGATCAGGTCAAGCTCGAATTTTTCCACCAGATCGCGGATTACTGAGACGGGCATGCTCAGAGGGATCGCCAGATCGTAAAGCCCTTTCAAGTCTTCTGCGCTTTCTTTCTTGGGTGAGTCCATAAGTTCCATGATTATAATCATTCTTGCCTTGATTTAAGGCTGTCGAAGAGACATGTTGGTGTCTTTTAAGTGGATAAAGAGTGTCGGCATAGGGAAACAGTTATTAATGGGATCATCAATGCAAAGTGCGGATCGGGCCCGTAGCTTAGCCAGGTTGAGCGCACGGCTGATAACCGTGAGGTCACGCGTTCAAATCGCGTCGGGCCCATTTCTAAATTTTAAAAAAAGGTTTCTGGCATCCTTCACCGAGATATTTCCCCATCGAGTGTCACATTCATGACGAAATCGAAGGGCAGGGCCTGACACCATCCCGCCTTCTCAAAGATGGACATGAAACATACACCCATGAGCTTCTTGTATTTCATTTTGCTCAGAAAAACCTTCATCTCCTCGGGCCGAACGCCGATCTTTTGCATGGCCATGCCTCCCAGGATTACAACCACATCCGCCTCTGCACTTGCCGCACCCTCCAGCTCCATTCCATAATCCGTGGCTACGATGCGTCGTGCTTTATCCATGTTTAAGCCGGGCAGAAAGGCCAGCTCCTTTTCTCGCACCGGATAGCCCAGAAATAGGGCAAAGGGAGTGCAAAACCCTGGAGAGCCAATGAAGACGATCTTCTTGTCATCCATCACCAGATCTCTAAATCCGTTCAGCATCCCGCCCAAGCCCTTTACGTCCTGTATCTTCTCCATATAGATCAATCCCCAATTTATCTCCCTAAGCATTGCGTCATGAGGAGTATCAACCAGAATAGCGTTGAGATAATATATATATTCTGTAGACCGAAAAGCCGTCGCGGTTGGATGGGTCCTTTTTCTGCCGCTGCTAACCTCAGGATGAAGATATGCTGTGGCGCAAAGCTGCCGCGACAAGGCGCGAAAGAATGCCTGGATAGTGTACCCGGCAGGCAAAAACAAAAGCGCTCCCTATCATGCAAGAACGAGCGGCGGGCAAAATTATCCGGAAAAAGGAGCACATCTATGCCGAGTATGCCTTATACGATTCAAAACGTTTATGAGGATAGAACTGTCTCTTGGCCTTGATGTCTAAGAGATCTGTAGATAAGGGTGACAATGGCAAAAAAACTGCGGTGAAGGCAAAGCCGCGGGATGCCTCGTCCGTCCCCCTGGGAAAGAAGGCCAGAGCTGCCGGCAAGGCCGGCATTTGGCAGAGTAGCGATTTATATTTATACGCAGGATTGATAGTGGCGGCACTTTTCTCATTTTATCTGCGCGCCATTGTTCCCTGGGGCCGCGTCTTCTCGGGCAGCAGCGTCATCTTCAGCAGCGAGACCGATGCCTGGTATCACATGATGCTGGCCAAAGGCACTGTGATCAACCTGCAGAGACTATGGTTTGATCCCATGACCAATTTTCCGCATGGAACGCCGTTGCACTTCGGTCCTTTCCTGAGCTGGGCCATTACCATATTCTCCTACATCTTCGGCCTGGGCCAGCCCAGCAATCATCTGATTGAGGTAGTGGGTGCCTTCATGCCTGCCGTCCTTGGCGCACTCCTGGTCTTCCCCGTATACTTCATCGGAAGGGAGCTATATGGCAAGAGCTGCGGCCTGGTCTCGGCTTTGATTATAGCCGTTCTTCCCGGCCAGGTCTTAAGCCGCACCACCCTGGGTTTTACAGATCACCACGCGGCAGAGATACTGTTTAGCAGCCTCACCATGATGTTCCTGCTCCTCGCGCTACGCTCCGGCAAGAGCATGAGCTTTGCGGCTGTGCCGAGAGACTGCTCCGCATTCAGGATGCCCCTCCTCTATTCAGCTCTGGCGGGAGTTTCACTTGGCCTTTACATCGATGCCTGGTCATCCGGATTTCTCTTCGAGGGAATAATTCTGCTCTTCATTATGCTGCAGAGCATCTTTGACCACATCCGGGGAAAGAACGTGGAATACTTGAGCATATCCGGGGCCGTAGCTTTTCTTGTGGCCACGCTGCTGGTGCTCCCCTTTGTCGATTCCTACTATGGATTCAACCATTACCTCTACAGTCTCTTCCAGCCTACCATACTTCTGCTGGGCGTGGTTGCAGTCATATTTTTCTCTGTCCTGTCCAGGTTCATCAAAGAAAAGGGATTCGAGAGCTACTACTATCCCGGTGCATTGGTGGGATTGGCGGCCCTAGGCACGACCATACTTTACTTTGTCGTTCCTCAGTTCACCAGGCCGCTCCTGGCGGGACTTGCCATATTCCAGCAGAGGACGGGCGGCGCCGCAACGGTTGGTGAGGCCTCGGCATTGTTCTCCAACGGGGGACAGTTCTCCGTTGGCAGTGTTATCACATCGTTTCCCGGCATAGGCAACATTCCCGGTCTTACAGCTATGTCCGCGGCCCTTGCTCTCTTGTTTACCACTTTCACATTAGCCCTGATAGCGCTGATCTTGCTCATCACCAGAAATGTCAAGTTCCCAAAGCCCGCTGAAATATTGATCTTAACCTGGTCTTTGATAATCCTCATCATGGCGATCGCCCAGAATAGATTCACCTATTATTACGCAATAAACGTAGCCATTCTCACCGGCTTTTTGGTAATATGGGTGTTGCAAAAGCTCGGCTTTGACAGTCTTGATAGGGACCTGGCAGAGGTTGAAGATCAGAATAAACGATTGATATCGTATGTGAAGCTATTTGTAGCAGCAGCCCTGATGTTCGTTTTTATCATTTACCCCAGCTACAGCATGAGCGTAATTTACGCTAACAGCGCCGGCGGCCCGGAGTCTGATTGGCTGACCGCAACGGCATGGCTGCAGAACAATACGCCAGAGCCCGGTATGGACCTTTATGAGAAATATGTGCGGCCCGCCGGCGGCAAGTATGCTTACCCGGATGCGGCTTACGGTATTATGTCCTGGTGGGATTACGGACACCTCATTGAGTGTGTGGGCCATAGGATTCCCAATGCCAATCCCTTCCAGCAGGGAATTGGCAGCGTCACCAAAAATATTCCCGGCTCCTCGCCCTTCTTCTTAGCCGAGAATGAGAGCCAGGCGGAAGCAGTGTTGGCAGCTCTTGATCTAAACCGCTCAAAGTACATGAACACCAAGTATGTGATAATCGATCAGCCCATGGCGGTAGGCAAGTTCCATGCCATGGCGGCCTGGAGCAACATTCCCACTTCCAAGTACATGGCTGGAGTCTACCAGCAGCAAGGCGACAGTTGGGTGCCGGTGCAGATCTGGCGCGAGTCCTATTTCAAGTCCATGGCGGCTCGCATGTACTTCTTCGACGGAACCGAGACTGCCGGAGATATGGGTGTGGGACTGGCCTATCGCGCCAGGGATGCAGGAAATGGAGTTACAGTTCCCGTGCTCACCGAGGCGCCCAAGATCACCCGCAATCGCACTGAACTGGAAGCGTTCATCAATGAGAGCCGGAGCGGTGGAGATATTGCCGAGATCGCTGCCATGAGCCCTGCTAACCCTGCCTTCCAGCTCGATGCCCTGCAGCATTACCGGCTGGTACATGAGTCCGAGACTGCTGCAACCAGCAATGGTCAGAAGCTCGTCAAGATCTTCGAGCATGTGCCGGGCGCGGTGATAAGCGGAAATGCCCTGCCGGGAACTAAAGTTGTAGCCGCAGTTCCCATAATGACCAATCAGAACCGGGCTTTCCTCTATCAGCAGTCCAACACCAGTGACGCCAGTGGCCGGTTCACTCTGGTGCTTCCTTACTCCACAGAAGGAAGCATTGCCGGTGGCACTAATTTCGATACCAAGCCCATGAGTGCCTATCAGGTAATAGTGGGAGACAAGACCTATGAATTGAAGGTGCCTGAGGAGTACGTCCTCTCCGGAGCTGTCATCGCCATATGAAGCTCCTGGAGGAGATGAGCTGGCCAGAGGTCGAAGCGGGCCTTAAGGAGACGCAAACTGTGATCCTTCCCGTGGGAGCAACCGAGGAGCACGGGCCGCACCTGCCCACGATGACAGATACCATCCAGGCCATGGAGGTGGCGGGCGCGGTCGCAAAAGAGCGCCACGTCTTCCTGGCCCCGCCCCTGCATTACGGAGTCTGCCGCAGCACGCGGGGCTTTCCCGGCACCATCACCGTGGGGCACGATGCCCTGCGTGCCTTCGCCAAGGATCTGCTGATCTCCTTTGCCGATAGCGGCTTTGCCAGGGTGATGATTCTGACGGGCCATGCGGGGGGGCAGCACATGGCGGCTTTGGAGGAGGCCTGTCAGATGGCAGTGGAAGAGCGCGATTTCCATGTGAGCCTGGTGTCTTTATTCGATCTGATTGATGTCGGGGCCGTTGAAACTTTGCATGACGGGCATGCCGGGGAGATGGAGACCTCGCTCATGATGAATATTCGCCCCGACCTGGTCAAGGGAAAGCCAGCTCTGCATTTCCCGAAAAGGCCAAAGTTCCTGATCATGAAGGATGTACGCCACCTTATGGGAAACGGCATCATGGGCAATCCAAAGCCGGCAACGCTGGAGAAAGGAAAGCAGTTCTTCCAGATGGCAGTGGCTGGTGTCATGGGGGCCCTGGATGAGCTGGAGAGTGATGTCTGGAAGAAGTGATAAGTGATCCTGCTTAGCGACTCGTCTCTTTTTTTTCTTCTTGGTTCCTCGTTGTTTCGAGTGGGTAATAGAATAATCGAGTCCTCTGTGAGTCCTTCGTGCGCTCTGTGTCTCTGTGGTGGTAGTTCGTAACCACTTGGTTATAACCAGCGGCTAACGACGTTTCCACCACAGAGACACAGAGTTCACAGAGTACGCACAGAGCGACTAACTAACAACTGGAAAACCATAGTAACCTGAGGTTAGCAACTGGAAATAGCGATGGACACATTTTTTCCACTTCCAGCTCTCTTTCGGCTATTCGACAGGTTTATAACTTATCAATCTAACCGGAAAAACCGTGCCTGAGAAAGCTGCTAAATGTTCATTCGTCAATCATAAAATCAGGCTTTTAAAGCCGGAGAGGCTAGCTTCTGGCATCTTCGGGCATCTGGTCTTTTCTTTCTTTTGATGGGGGGCGGCAGGGCAAGAGATAGGTTGCTCTGAATCGGCCCGGCTATGGGATGGTAATATGTTATCTGAAAATGATAAAAAAGTTTTGAAAGCGATATCTGAAGGAGATTCTGATCCTCAGAGCATTGCCGATAAGCTGGGAATGAAAATAGAGGCGGTGCGAGCCTCGGCTGATGCTTTGGGCGAGCAAGACCTAATCAAGGTGACAAAGTCAGTAGCTGAGTTTGTCTCTCTGACAGAAGAAGGCACAAAGTACGCCAAAGAGGGGCTTCCAGAGAGAAATCTTCTCCAGTCATTGGGATCAGGCAAGTCCATGTCCGAGCTGAAAGATCCTGCACTCAAGATCGGCCTGGGGTGGCTGCGCAATAAGGGCTGGGCGGCCATAGATAAGGGAATAATCCGTCCGCTGGGCTCTGCCCCGAAGGGCAAAGATGAGGAGATCTTAGTTCTTCTTTTAAACGGCCCAATGAGCAAGTCAGCCATCGAAAGCAACTCCTTATCAGACCTCAAAAACAGAGGGCTTGTAAAATCAGATAAATCGAAATCCTGGTCTTATGAAATTACAGATGCAGGACAGTCGAGGGTAAAAGCCGATAGGATATTATATATTGAACCTGCAAATATTAATATAACCATTTCGGATGTGGGCCTCAATATCGAGATTGGCAAGATCACTTCTGAGATGATAAAAACAGGTAAATGGTTTGAAAAAGAAGGCACTCTGTTTTGGGAGAACAAAGGCAAGATGCTTCGCGTCCGTCCCTACGACGTCACCCTCGCAGCCGATCGAATCGTCCCCGGCAAAAAGCACCCCTACCAGAGGCTCATCGATTTCATGCGGGAGATCATGCTGGAGATGGGCTTTGTGGAGATCAAGGGCCAGATAGTGCAGTCCAGCTTCTGGAACTTCGATGCGCTCTTTCAACCGCAGGATCATCCAGCCCGGGAGATGCAGGACACCTTCTATCTGGACAGCCTGGCCGATATTCCCGACTACACCCGCGTTAAAGAGATGCATGAATGCGGGGGAGCCGGCTCTGCGGGCTGGGGCGGATGCTGGAAGCCGGAGGTGGCCCGCCAGGAGGTGCTGCGCACGCATACTACGGGAG